>NZ_JCAMRX010000002.1:0-37578 GCF_059821285.1 Spirulina sp. LEGE 11439 | reverse complement strand
TTTTCCAAGGCGATCGCCCCATGAAATCTAACCCAACTATTGATTTAAATTCCCTTGCAACCGGAATTTTCCGAGCGTTAGTTTGGGGTGCGTTTTCTGGGTTGTTCTCATGGGCTTTCGTCGAGTTAGCCGTAATGGGTACGATAACCGGTTTTGCCTCGGCTCAATCGATAATCTCTGCCTCTGATGGAACGGGGACGAGTATCAATCAAAATGGGAACCAATTTGATATTCAAGGCGGGATGCGATCGCAAGATGGGGGAAATTTATTTCACAGTTTTGAGCAATTCGGACTGTCTGCTGGAGAAATTGCCAATTTTCTTTCTGCACCAGAAATCAATAATATTTTAGGGCGAGTCGTAGGGGGCAACCCTTCGATTATTAATGGCACAATTCAAGTCTTACAAGGACATGCCAATTTATATTTAATGAACCCGGCTGGGATTATTTTTGGTCAAAATGCCAGCCTCAATGTACCGGGGGATTTTTTCGCAACCACGGCATCGGGAATTGGCTTTGGTGAAGAGAATTGGTTTGAAGCTATTGGGAGTAGCAATTATCAAAATTTAGTCGGCGACCCCGATCGCTTTGCTTTCGATCTCGTTCATTCGGGATCGATTATCAATGCCGGAAATTTGGCTGTTAATGCCGGGCAATCTTTAACTTTACTGGCAGGAAATACGATTAATACCGGAACATTGAGCGCCCCAGAAGGAACGATTAACCTCGTCGCCGTACCTGGTACGAATTTAGTGAAATTGTCTCGCGAAGGGAATGTTCTCAGTTTAGAATTTTCTCCCCCACGCAATCAAAACGGAGATATTTTACCTTTTACTCCCCTCGAATTGCCGGAACTTTTGACAGGAACAGATTTAGAAACAGGAGTTGAAGTTGCTGGCGATCGCGTTACTTTAAATGCGGCTGAAATTCCTGTGGAAATGGGAACGGCGATCGCTTCGGGACTCATAGATGTTTCGGGATATAGAGGAGGACAGGTGAATGTGTTTGGCGATCGCCTTGGGGCAATTTCGGCAACCATTGACGCTTCGGGCACCTATGGCGGTGGTACGATCTTGTTTGGAGGAGAGCAACAAGGACAAGGTACTGTCCCGAATGCCCGTCAAACTTACATCAGCCAAGATTCACAGCTTTTAGCCGATGCCAGAGAAACAGGAGACGGCGGGCGTATTATTACCTTTGCCTCGGAACATGCCAGCATTCACGGCATCCTGAGCGCCCGAGGGGGTGAAACGGGTGGTAATGGGGGATTCATCGAAACCAGCGGCCTCGCCAGCTTAAGCGTCACATCCCTTCCCGATGTCTCGGCATTGGCAGGAATGGGAGGAGAATGGCTCATCGATCCTTACAATATTATTATTGAGTCTGGTCTTGGCAATACCAATATCAATGGAACTTCGCCGTTTACTGCAACGGGAAATAGTGCGACTCTCGGCATCGATCTCATTTTGGCAGCCCTTGCTACAGGCGATGTTACCATCTCCACAGGAACGGGAGGAACGCAGGATGGAGATATTACTCTCAAAGATTCCATCACTTACAATTTAGCAACGGAAAGAACCTTAACTTTGTTGGCTTCGGGAACGATTTGGCTCAAAGAAGCGATTAATGGTGCAGTCACAAGCGCACCTTTAAATCTGGTCTTGAATGGGGGTAATAGCGGACATAATCAAGCCGGAATTCGCGTTCAAAATTCCCTGAATTCTAAAGGTGGCGATATTACAATGGTGGGAACGAGTAATAATCAGCGCGGCATTTGGATTCAAGGGGATATTGATTCAGAAGGCGGTAATATTTCTCTCACCGGGACGAGTGGTAATAACGATGGGATTTGGCTAAAAGCACCGATCGCCTCGGGAACCGGAGATATTACCTTAACCACCGATCGCCTCGATTTGAACAGTGGCGGTACGGATAAATTAAATGGTAGCGGCAATTTGATTTTACAACCCTTAACCCCGACCCTCGATCTGCAATTGGGCGGCACGGGATCGGCGGGAACAATATTTTTAACCAATAATGAATTAGCTCGCATCAATAACGGCTTTAATGGGATTACGATCGGACGGGCAGATGGAAGTGGGACGATTACCGTGGCCGATGATGTCACTTTTAACGATCCCGTCACCTTAAGAGCGCCGAATGGGAGCGGTTCCATCAATGCAACGGCGGGAAATATTATCGGTGCAGACAATGCAACCATTACTCTCGCAGCCAACGGCAATGTTACCACCAGCAATATTACTAACTCCGGGCGAGATGTGACGATTACCAGCAGCAACGGCGCGATCGCAACAGGAACAATAGACACCTCCAGCAGTAGCGGCGATGGCGGTCAAGTCTCCCTCAATGCCCCGCAGGATGTGGAAGTGACCAGTATCAACACATCAAGTTCGGCAGGAAAAGGAGGGGATGTGAATGCGATCGCGGGGCAGTTTTTCCGCGCAACGGGAACTTTTCCCGTAGGTGGAGACAATTTCAGTATTTATAGCGGCGGCAGCACGGGAGGAGGACAAATCACCCTCAATCATGGCGGGAACGGGATTACACCCTTTGAGATTGGCAATGCCGCCGTGAATGGGATTTTAGGCGGGATTGGCGACGGCAATACTGCCATTACTCCCAACCTTTCTTTACGATTCACTTATGTTAACGGTCAAATTCAGATCGTCTCGGTTGAAGGAACAGAAGCATTGGGGTTGAGTAGTTTAATTAGCATTGACGGCGTACTGGGTCAAACAGTTACCAACCGCCTCGTTGAGACGCTACAACAAGATGTTTCTCGCTTTGCTCATTTGGGGGTTTTGGAGAGCGATCGCTTTACGGTTTCCCTTGCCCCTTTAGACCCCAATACGCCATTAACCACCGAATTGATTTTCGAGCAAATCGATCGCTATTTTACCCGTGCTTTTGAAGGGTATTTTGCGGGCGAACAAAACACTTACGCGAGTGCAACCCCAAAATCTTTCCCTGATGTCAGTGGGAACAATTTAGCCGAGGTAGAAAGCGATCGCACCCCAACCTCAGAATCAGATTCGCAAAGCGATCGCGAAGTCGTCATCGATGCCGCCCGAGCCAGCCTCGATCGCGTTGAACGCGCCACGGGTTCTAAACCCTCCATCATTTACGCAATTTATGCCCCCGCCCTCGGCTTCTCTACCCTCGACCAACCCGCCCAACCCACCGACCAACTCTATCTCATGTTGGTGACGGCAAACGCCGAACCCATTCTCTACAAAACTGGGATTCCGCGAGAGCGAGTCGATGCGATCGCCCGCGAGTTTCGTCGTGGTGTCACGAATGCAAGAAAAACAGAATATCTCGACTCCGCCCAGCAACTCTATCAATGGCTAATTGCTCCTCTCGAAGCCGATCTTGAAAAACACGAAATTAGTCATTTAACTTTTATTGTCGATGCCGGATTGCGATCGCTGCCCATTGCCGCCCTCCACGACGGAAACGGGTTTATCGTCGAGCGCTATAGCGTCAGTTTGATGCCCAGCTTGTCCTTAAGTGACTTAAGTTATACTGACGTGCGCGGGCTGGATGTATTGGCCATGGGACGTTCCAAATTTCGCGATCGCGATCCCCTTCCCGCCGTCCCCATCGAGTTAGACTTACTCTCCTCGGGTAAACTCTGGCAGGGTGAAGCGCACCTCAACGAAGAATTCAATCTCGATACACTCCAACAAGTCCGCGATCGCACCCCCTACCGCATGATTCATCTTGCCACTCACAGCGATTTTCGACCCGGAAGCCCCGCAGAATCTTATATCCTCGTCGGCGAGGAACGTTTGAGACTCGATCGCCTGCGAGAATTGGGCTGGCACGATCCCAGTGTGGAATTACTCGTCCTCAGCGCTTGTCGCACGGCATTGGGGGATCCAGAAGCAGAATTG
Organism: Spirulina sp. LEGE 11439; assembly: GCF_059821285.1. Lineage (NCBI taxonomy): Bacteria > Bacillati > Cyanobacteriota > Cyanophyceae > Spirulinales > Spirulinaceae > Spirulina > Spirulina sp. LEGE 11439. Next base: position 33,661 of record NZ_JCAMRX010000002.1, on the reverse strand, counting down.
GGGTTTGCTGGCATTGCAGCCATGGCCGGTGTTAAATCTACTTTAGGGAGTTTGTGGTATGTTAGCGACTTTGGTTCTCTCGGATTTATGAGTGCATTCTACGAACAGCTACAAACCGCCTCAATTAAAGCAGAAGCAGTTCGGCAAGCTCAACTTGCCATGATTCGCGGCAATATTCGTTTAGAAAACGACCAATTAATGACATTATCCGCAACCATTCCTTTAACTCGCTCGTTAATGAGTTTTAGCGATCGCGACTTCACCCATCCCTACTATTGGAGTTCTTTTACCTTAATTGGTACGCCGTGGTAAACAATCAATGAGCGACAAAGCCATTATTATTCCAGAAATTCAAAAAAGGAAAATCTACGATGAGATTTCCTTTTTTTTGCATTCTTTCGAGGTCAAAGTATAAGGATATTCAGGAATAAAAGATTGCGTGAAAATTTGCTGACAGCGATTGTCACCATCAGCTAGAATCACTTTTGCTTGGTGTCCTGTTTTTAAAACTTCTATCCGATCGCGTTCCTCATAAGCAACAATAATCGCAATATCTCCCGGGGCAAAAGAATGGGCAGCAGCACCATTGAGGCAAACCATACCGCTTCCTGCTTCTGCGGGCAAAACATAGGTTGACAAGCGCTTACCATTGCTCACATTCCACACTTCGACTTCTTGGAGAGGCAAAATTCCAACTTTGGCAATTAAATCGCGATCGATCGTAATACTCCCGACATAATCGACATTAGCATCGGTAACGCGCACCCGGTGGAGTTTAGCAGACATGAGCCGAATTGTTGACATGAATTTTGATTCCCTGAAAGATGTACGACTTCGCAGAAAAAAACGATAAGATCGAGTGAAGTTAAATTTTATAAATTTATTATGGCCTTATACGCAGAACTACACCGTCATTTAGGAGGATCTGTCGTTCCTCGGATCTTTTGGCGCTATTGTCAGCGTCATAATGAGGAACTCATCGCCCGTTTTTCTAAATATTCTGACTTTGAAGAATTTTTCACCCGTCCCCGCAATACCTTAGATGAGTATTTAGAGTTACATACCTTGGTCGAAAAAGTCCAAACCGAAGACACTTTACCTTATTTTATTTATCGCCTCATTCGCGGGGCGTATATTTTTGAAAATTTAGCTTATTTAGAATTGCGCTATACCCCCTATCTGCGGACTTCTGAGGCATTGAGTCAAAACGATCGCATCGAACAAATGCGGGCGATCGTAGAGACCGTGGGACGCGCTTCTCAGTTGGTGGAATATCCCATTGTTACCAGCCAAATTCTCTGTATGCACTCCCGCTTGCCCTATGAGGTGAACCAAGCGATCGCGGACTTGGCCGTGAATTATCCGCAATATGTCTGCGCGATCGATGTCGCGGGAGGAGATGCCCATTATGCCGATCGCCTCGATGAATTTGTCAAACTCTATCGTTATGCGCGATCGCGAGGTTTAAAAACTACCGGACACCTTTATGAAACCCGCGACGGCTGCTATCCCGAACTGCTGCCCTATCTCTTGCGGATCGGTCACGGTATCCAAATTCCCCTCCACTATCCAGAATTATTACCCGAATTGGCCGCCAACGGACAATGCTTGGAAGTTTGCCCGACCACCTATATTAAAACTGGAACATTAGACGATCCCCAACAACTCAAAATCGTCTTCGATCGCTGTTTTGAGGCGGGAGTCGATATCGCCATTTGCACGGATAATGCCGGACTGCATAACGTTCGCTTGCCCTTCGAGTACGAAAATCTACTCACCCTCGATATTATTGATTTTCGCCAACTGCAAGCCTGTCAGGATGCCGCGTTTCGCCATGCCTTTGCTTGGCCTCACGGCAAACCCCCAGCCTCTTTATTAACCGGACTCCTACAGGACGAGTCTACCCGAGTTCTCAGTGTCGGATAAATCAAGAAATATTCTCTCAGTCCTCTGTTAAGATAAAATGGCTCTGTTCTAGTCGCCCGATCTGACGACTAGCGTTACTTTTATCAGCCCCAGTACCCAATTTGAGTCAATCCATCGAAGTCAAAGAAATCGATACGTTGGCACAAGAACTGGCCGCCATTCAGCAAACCGGTTCCAAACGTATTGCCCTGTTAGGTTCGCGTCACCTTCCCCTCGCGCACCAAAAAATTATCGAGACCATGAGTTATGCCCTCGTATTGGGGGGCAACCGCTTGATGACTTCTGGTGCAACGGGAACGAATTTAGCCGCAATTCGCGGTGCAATGAATGCCGATCCCAACCTCCTGACGGTGATTTTGCCCCAAAGTCTCTCCCGTCAGCCGAATGAGTCCCGAGAAGTATTGGAAACAGTCATTCATCTCGTGGAACATCCCGACAACGATCGCCTTTCCTTGGGAGAAGCGAGTGCACTATGCAACCGGGAAATTATTTCACGCTGTCAGCAGTTGATTTGTTTTGCTTTTCACGATAGTCATACACTCTTAAAGACTTGCGAGGAAGCAGAAGAACAGCGCAAAATTGTTACCCTTTTCTATTTTGATTAATGGAACGTGTGGAGAACTCGCGATCGCTTCTCCCATTTTCCCAAAACCATTCTTAATTGCCGATTTTAATTACTGATTATTAAACTATGGCTTCAAGTTACTCTTTTGATATTGTTAGCGATTTCGATGCCCAAGAAATGGTGAACACTGTCGATCAAGTTCAAAGAGAAATCAAGGGTCGCTACGATCTAAAAGATACCAATAGCACGGTAGAACTGGGTGAAACCATCATTACAGTCAATACCGATAGTGAAATGACTTTAGATGCTATTCAAGGGATTCTGCGCCAAAAAGCAGCCAAACGCAATCTCTCCCAAAAGATTTTTGAATATGGCAAGGTTGAATCTGCGAGTGGCAGTCGCGTTCGTCAAGAAATAACCCTAAAAAAAGGGATTAGTCAAGAATTAGCCAAGAAAATTAGCAAATCAATTCGCGATAGCTTTAAAAAAGTTCAAGCCTCAATTCAAGGTGATGCCGTCAGAGTCACCAGCAAATCTAAAGACGATTTGCAAGAAATTATTCAATTTCTCAAACAAGAAGATTTTTCCATCGCACTCCAATTTACGAACTATAGATAAGCTAGAGGTTTCAACAGTCAGTCTCAAAAATGATTCTCAGGCGATCTTTCACGTATTGTTAAATCTGGCTGGCAATTGAAAGCTTTCGGTTTAAGATGATGAATTGGAGTCACGCTAAATATAGAAGCTATCATGGCAAATACCTATACGGTGGAAATTAATCACGACGGGTCTACTCATACGATCTCGGTTGCAGAAGACCAAAAGATTCTCGATGTTGCTTTAGCAGAGGGAATTGAATTGCCTTCCTCTTGTACGGCTGGGGTTTGTACGACCTGTGCTGCTAAAATTATCGAGGGAAAGGTAGAACAAGATGTTATGGGACTGTCTCCTGATTTGCAAGCAGAGGGATATGCTTTATTGTGTTATGCCTATCCACGATCGGATTTGAAGTTAGAGTCGAATAAAGAAGATGAAGTTTATCATCGTCAGTTCAAATCCTCTTAATCTCTTCATTATTTAACATTAAAGCCAATCATAAGATTAGAGGTTGTTCTCAAAACAGCCTCTAATTTTAGCAACAGAGAAATAACCCATAAATTTTTTAAAATTGTGAATTTACCTTCTTTTCTTTGGCTGTGGAAAATTGCAGCTTGGTCGATGGGACTGGCGATCGCAGCTTATTTTCTCTTGGCGATCGCCGGAATTTGGATGCGGATCTTGCGCTTGAAAAACCAATCTTATCCCCAAGGGTTACGAGAAGTTCACCTTGCGATCGGTGGGGTTTTAGTGCTGTTGGTTTTGCTTTTACTTTCTATTGGAATTATAGGAACTTTGGGATATTATGGCACTTTGGGACATTCTCCTCATCTCATCGCGGGAACTTTGGTGGTCATCTTAGTTCTAGTTTCTGCGAGTAGTGCATTGGCGATCGGGAAATGGGAAAAAGCGCGATCGCTGCATCTGATTATTAATACTCTTCTCTTTTTTGGCTTTCTTTTTGTCTCTCTTTCCGGTTGGAGTGTCGTCCAAAAATATTTACCTTAATTGGGCTCGATAAAGTCGTAAAGTATTTCATCGGGTTCGTCTTCCCAGTTTTCTTCTTCTGAGATCGCATTCTCAAAAAAAGGTTGAGATACTGGAGATGGTAATGCTAAATTGGGAGCTAAATTGGGACTAAATTGCTGTTGTTGCAATAGTGTCAGTGTTGTCTGGAACTGACTCAACATTTGTTTTAAGACAGCAACATCGCCTTCCAAAGCAAGCAGGCGATCGCTAGAATTTGCACCAACTTCTCCCAAATATAATGCGATCGCTTCTGCCATAATCTCTTCTGAGGATTTGTTGCGATCCGTGGCAATTTTTTCAATCTTCTGCTGCCAAGTTTGAGAGACTTGACAACTTATTCTGACTGGTTTATCGGTATTTTGATTCATGAGACTTCTCAAATAATGAGATGTTACTTTACTTTTCTTGCCATTCCTCGGGAATTTGCGTGACTTGTTCCCGACCCGTAGGCGTATGAATGGGTTTCCCTAAAGGTCTAGTTTTTAGCGTACCATCAAAATAGGCATGAACGCGAGAGATCGCTTCCTTCATATACTTACTTTCTCGTTCGCTACCAATAGCTTTGCGATCGTGTTTTAAGGCAGCAATAATAGAAGAACCGACTCCCATATAAGGATCGAAAACCAAATCTCCTTCATTGGTTAACGCCAAAATACAACGTTCGACTAACTCGATCGGATACTGACAGGGATGAATGGTTTTTTCAGGATGCTTGGCTTTCACATTGGGAATATCCCACACTTCTTGTTCCCAATCTTGACAGATAATTTCCCAATAATCGGAAGGATTTTTTCCTTTAGGATTTCCAGACGGCTTACCCTTATTGATTCCTTTATAATAGCGTTTTCCCGGATATTTTGAAGGGATTCTTACATTGTCTAAATTAAACGTATAATTTTTACTTTTGGTGAGCCATAAAATGGTTTCGTATCGTCCGGAAAATCGTTTAGAAGCGTGTAAACCATGTCCAAACCGCCAAACAATCCGGTTGCGTAAATAAAAATCAAATTCTTTGAAAATATCATAATAAAAAATATCCAGAGGAAAGACTTCTCCTTTTTTGACAAAATTACCAACTTGCCAACAAATACTCCCATCTTCTTTGAGAATACGATGCAAGTGGGAAATAGTATCTTTTTGATTATTGAGATACTCTGTTATCGCTGTAGTATTTTCATATTCTTTGCCTATATTATAGGGCGGCGAAGTAATAATTAAAGAGATAGAAGCATCAGGTAAAGTTGGGAGAAAATCATTAACATCTCCCGGATATAAAACCAAGTTGGAATTAGCTTTATATCTTGTTTCAATTTTGGGCATTAAATTAATATTGTCTACTTGTTGCATCGCGATCGCTTAATGCTCAATGGCTACTCTCAGTTGTTTGAGAAATAGTGTTCTTTTTCTGCGATCTACATCAATAAGAAATCGGAAGATTTGAGGAGTCGATAAGCTCCAAGGAATACTGAGAGATGTTGTCGTTAGATCTTGCAAACGGAAGATCTCCGTACTTTCACTTACAGTCACTCTATTTTAAGTATCTTTTGTTTTGTTGTTAAAGTAGTTTATCACTTTCTCTGGGAAAAGTAATTGTCGTGTTGCAAAAGATCCCATAAAAACTCCGCAGCAGAACATCTCGTCTTGTCATGTTTTGTGTTACGCCAACCGCTAATAGTATGAGGCGATCGCCATAATTCTAGATGATCCACTCCAGGATCCGCGTAAAAGCTCTCTTTTCCGGCTCCCAACAAGGCAGAACTCCAATGGGTAAAATAGTCGTGACTGAGACGATAAATGGGAAAATTCCCTACTAAGGGTACACCCCAACCATCAAGAGCAATAAATGTACTTCTTCTGCCGCCTTGATGCTGCCATGCTAAAACTGCAAAAATTCCTCCAACAACGCCAGCACTGAAGGCAATGCAGAGAAGCGGTGAAGTGCGATCGCTATTTTGGTTCAGGAAATTTAAGATATCAATACCCGAATAGGGAGGAATATTTGTAGGGAGAATGAGGAGGCGATCGCGAGATAATCCTAAATTCTCGATAAAGCGATCGGTCAGTTCTGGGGGATGAATTCCGGGACAAATTAAAATTGTCATTGATTGCGAGAGGAAGAATGATAAAGTTAAATATCCGTAATTTTGGGCTGAGAGAGAGTAGAAAATAATACGAGCTAACATGGGAAACAAAGCAATTCAAGTATAAAATATTATGACAACCTCAAAGAAAAAGGGCTGTGGATGTGGATGTTCGAGTATTCCATTATCTGTAATTATCTTGTTTTTAGTAGGATGTTATGGAATATTTACTCAAAGAGAAAAAATAGATATTGGTCGGTTTATCCCCAATCAATTAAAAGCAGAAATTCCTTTTTTGAATTCCCCAACTGCAGAAGAAACAAATTCATCTCCAATTTCTGCTCCCAACCCAAATAATACAGGAGAAGCGACTTCCCCTCGAAGCCCTGCAAATACAGAAGAAATAGCGACTCCAATACCGTCTCTAAATCCAACGAATACAGAAGAAATAGCAACTCCAATACCGTCTCCAAATTCATCGAACCCTCAACCCAGTCCGCAACCTACTGCACCGCCTTCCTCATCCCAGAAACCTTGGAAACAGAAGAACATTCGCGGCATCTACTTGAGTCGCTACCAAGTTACAAATAATGCTAGCGAACAAAAGATTCGCGAACGGGTTCGTTATTATCGCAGTCGCGGAATTAATACCATTATTCATGGAGTTTGGGGAAATGGTTGTACAATGTATAAAAGCGAAGTATTACAGAAAGCATTTGGTTATCCAAGTTGCCCGAATCAATTCCAAGATCGCTGGTTGGAATGGCTGATTGATGAGGCTCATAAACAGGGAATGGAGGTTCATGCTTATTTTGAAAAAGGCATCAAAATTGATAAAAATAGTCCCTTGTTCGATCTAGCTGTAGAACAACGATGGATCGTTGCTGGAGTCGATCGCACTCATGCCGGAGTCGATCATTATGTTCTCGATGTCGGCATTCCTGAAATTGCCAATTTATTCGCCGAAATTTTAGCGGAATTTGTCACAAAATACCCTGAAGTTGATGCCGTTCAATGGGATGATTATCTCGGTTATCATGCCGAATTACCCGGAAAAACCGATCGCACGGCAAAATTAACCCAGTTCGTACAAAAAGCGATCGCAGCCACGAAAAAAGCAAATCCTGATGTTAGTTTTGATATTTGTCATCATAATCCTTATTGGGCAAAGCGTTATTTTGCCGCCGATTGGAAAACATGGGATATCGATCGCGCTTTCATTCAGGTTTATAGTAGTAAAAACTTCAACGACGAGCTACAATATGTCAGAGCGAATCATGGCATTTCCATTACCGAGCGACAACTCGATCGCTTAGAAGAAATCGCCAAAGATTCTCAGATCGAGAGTATTTTATTATTTCCCCTCTCGGGCAAACCCGAAGAAATGGCGGCAAATTTTCATAAAATAATGACTGAGAAAAAATAAAGAATTGAGCAAGTTTTTGATGATGGAAAAAGTCATGATTATTACGGGAGGAAGTCGCGGTATTGGTGCCGCAACTGCTTATCTTGCTGCTGAGAAAGGCTATGCTGTTTGCGTTAACTATCGACGCGATCGCACTGCTGCAATGAGAGTGGTTGAGAAGATTAAAGAAAAAGGAGGAAAAGCGATCGCTGTGGCTGCGGATATGGCTTCTGAAGAGGATATTATAGCGCTATTTAAGACAACAGATGAGAAATTGGGAAGGGTGACGGCATTGGTGAACAATGCAGGTATTTTAGAGCAGCAAATGCGGGTTGAAAATATAGAGGCCGATCGCTTGCAACGGATTTTTTCAATTAACATTACAGGAGCATTTTTGTGCGCGAGAGAAGCGATTAAACGGATGTCTGCAAAACATGGCGGTAAAGGAGGCGCGATCGTCAATGTTTCCTCGGTTGCAGCACGTTTGGGGTCTCCGGGGGAATATGTTGATTATGCGGCTTCTAAGGGGGCGATCGACACCTTGACCATTGGTTTAGCCAAAGAGGTTGCAGAAGAGGGAATTCGCGTTAATGCCGTGCGTCCCGGGTATATCGACACCGATATTCATGCCAGTGGAGGGGAACCTAACCGGATCGATCGCGTTAAACATTTTGTTCCCATGAAACGTGGCGGAGAAGCGATCGAGGTTGCTCGTGCTATTTTATGGTTGTTATCAAGTGAGGCTTCTTATACGACAGGTTCATTTATCGATGTGGCAGGAGGAAAGTAATCGCGATCGAGAATTTAAAAGTGGCGTGACTTGCCGAACAACCTTCCCTCAGTTACTATCATAAAGTTCTAACACATGGGGTGTATTCTAAGAATAGGGAATCACATCATGAAAAGCCATATAATTAATTTTGCGATCGCCATTAGGTAAAGTTTTAATTACATCCACAAAGCGCATATTCCAAAGGATATCATGCTGCATATACATATGACGAGAATGAACAGTTTGACTCAAGGTTTCATCCAGTCCCATCAGCGTGACAATAATTGCGGCTTCTAATTCTGCTAGATTTTCTGCTGTTAAACCATATAAAGGACTCTCTTCTGTAATCGGGTGCATGACCATCCAACTTAAAGAAAAAACAGGAGTATTTGAGCGCACTAATTTCAGATCGTGCAAGCGACGAATACTATGTCCTTCGGGAGTTATTTCTGGGATTAAAACCGTAACATTGATTTGTGCTTCTAGAATTAAATTATTGCGTTTGTTAGCTGCTCGAAATATCAAAGTAGGGACATGATTGTAAGGGCAAATAACAACAACATTGCTAAATAAAACGCGGGCGCTAGGTACGGAAAAACGAGCAAACATTAACCCCGTTGCCATCGCAACACCAAGTAAACCGATAAAGACTTCAACAACAACTAAGAAGTTACTATAGGGTGTTGTCGGATACATTGCTCCATAACCAATAGTCGCCATTGTTTGCACGCTGAAGAAAAAAGCATCAGGAAACGATCCGGGTTCGGCATTGGCAATACAATCTCCTCCAATAACATAAGCACCCGCAAAGAAAATATTGAGAATAATATAAGCTAAAGTAATTGCACCGATTAATTTAGCCCAAGACATGGTAAACAAGAGATGATAAAAATCTTGCCAATGAAAAGATTCAATTCCATGTCGAATAAATTTGATACCACCCATACCTACTACGGAAACTTGCGGTGTTTTTCGTTTAGTTTTAGAAGATTTCATCAGTAGTGCGATCGCAAGATAATATTAATTGAAACTTATTATTTAAGGGTCGATTTGCCGATAAAAAATTGGCTTGCCATCTTGGATACGAACAATTGTTGCACTTTTCAGAGGATCTCCCGTTCCTTGAAAAGAAATTGTACCGCTAACGCCTTGAAAACGATCGATTTGCAATAAACCTTGACGAATAGATTCGGGATCGGTTCGTTCTTGCGATCGAATGGCTGCAAAGAGCAAATATGTGGCATCATAAGCTAAAGCGGCACCGTTATCGGGAAAATAACCGTATGTTTGGAAAAAATCTTCTCTAAAGGTCATTGCTTTAGGATTTTCGGGATTAGGATGCCAAAGCGTACTATAGAAACTGCCTTCAAGTTCGGTATATTCTTGAAGGGTTAGATCGTCCCAAGAATCTCCTCCGATCGCGATCGCTGCAATTCCTAACTCTCTAGCTTGTTTAATTTGTTCGCTCAGTTCATGTTTGTAATTGGGTAAAAATAAAACATCGGGTTGTAAAGCCTGAATTTGCTTTAATTGTTCGCGAAAATCGTGATTGCGATCGGTCGTATAAATTTGCGAACTGACAATTTTACCGCCCATTTTTTCAAATTCTCGAGCAAAGGTTTCTGCCAGTCCTTTATTATAAGCACTAGCAGTATCATAAAGGATCGCCCCGCGAGTTGCTCCGAGTTCTTGGCGGGAAAATTGTGCCATAATTTTTCCCTGAAAATCATCGATAAAACCAGCACGAAAAATGTAGCTTTTGTTAGCAGTTGTTTCAGGATTTGTTGAAGTTGTACTAATTGTGGGAATGGGAATGGTTTCGGCAAAATTAGCAACGGGGATAGCAATTCGGCTGATGGGAAGTCCAATAATTGCCACAACCTTATTATGGTAAACAAGATTGCGAATAGCAGTGAGTGCAGTATCGGGATCGTCGCGATCGTCTTCAATCAATAAAACAGTTTCTTGAGGTTTGCCGTTAACGATCAGTCTGCCTCGATCGTTAATTTCGCGAATTGCGAGTTGCATTCCGTGAATTGCTGTTTTCCCATTCGTCTCTGATAATTCCCCTGTCAGAGGCGCGATCGCACCAATGCGAATGGTTGGTTCTAGACGATCTGCTTCTGGGAGACGATCGTTTTTCTGGCAGGCACTAACAAGTATCGCCAAGCATAGTCCCATCAGTCCCCAGAGCAAAAAGATTGGCGAGTTTATCGGTCTAAATTTCATGGGAGATTCATCATGCGATCGTCGTCTCGATTACCAAGGTCGCGCGGATGTTCCTCAATTGAGAAAACTCATTCCCATTCTAGTTCCAAGTTTGGCATTAAGCGTTGTAAATTTTTTAACGATTTTCCTTGCCAAGGAATATTCTTTGCACCCTGTACGGTCATGGCAATTTCTTTATTTTTCCGAACTTCGATTGTGAATTTTGACAAAACATTAATTCCCGAACTATTTAAAAATTTCAATTCTCTTAAGTTCAAAGTAATATGAGAAGGCTTTTGTTCTACTATGTCATGTAATAGCTCGACAATGGGTTTATATTCGCTCATCCCACTTAAACGTAAAGAACCCTGACAACAAATCGTTTTAGTCGAGTCGTCATAGTTGATTTCGTAGGTTTCAGTTTTGATTTCCATTCCTTAATATTCCTTGTGCCGAGATGAGTAATAGATTATTGTTAAATATGTAACTGAACCATTGTTGTCACCGTAATGATAGCCGGAGTTTTTTGCACTGTTTCAAACTTCCAACCTAGTTTTGCACCATAGTCTTCAATCATGGTAAGATAGCCTAAGCGAGATGAAGTTCCAGTTTCTTCTAGAGCATTTTGTTCGAGTTGAGAAATAAGCATTTCCTGTGTGTCTACAGTTGTGAGTTTTTCGAGATAGATTTGAAAGGCTTTGACAGAATCGATGGCAATACTATTGGTAATCCGAAAAATCAAGCGATCGCTTTGCAGTTGTAAAGAAAGACCAATGGGATAATTCGTGCGATCGTCATTAAATTTCATGGCATTTTCTAACAGTTCATTAGCAATATAACTGACTGCACCTTTGATTTCCTCTCGCTTGTATTGAGTATTGGGATCATCCTCTCGAGAAGGAAAAAAGGTTGTGAGATAATCGGCTAAAAAGTCTGCAGATAATCCATTATTCCGCCAACGTTGTTGTAAAGGAACAGAACTAGGAGAAAAGCCAAGAATTAGATATTCCGGACTTTCTGGCAGGTTCTCGATAAAGTTGCCAAAAATTTTTATCATATTGTTATTTTTCCTTCTCTCGCTTTTTGGCTTTTTATACCATTGTCCGAGAGTAAGGTATGGGTAAAACATAAGTCATGACTCATGATTTTTTGTGAGAATTTTTCCCTTGTATTTATGGAATCAAAAAAAACGAGATTTACCTTACAGTTGTTTTTTCTCAATTATCGAGGGGCAATCCGGTCAAAACGATCTTTTTTAAGGAAATTTTCTCATTACGATCGCCGCTCGATGGCAATTCCATGAGTTTTCATATAGTTTAACAGCCAATTTGCCATGGTTGCGCGGCGAGCCTGGCGCGGGGTAAATTCTCCGATTTTGTAGCCTTTAAACCCGAGAGCCTCTTTTAAGAGCTGTTTGTTTTCTTTGGGAATGGATCGGGTTAACTTTATGGTGGGAGGGCGATAGGCAATAAAATCGGGTGGATGGGGATATTCTCCGCGCCATTCTTCAGTAACCCGATCGTTATCCCATTGTTGGGTTGACGCATTATAGCGATAATCGAGATAATGCCAAACTAATTGATTGACTGTACCATCTTCAATTTCTTCATTGAGTATCGACCAGATTGTGCTTGTATTTAATGGAGGGAGATCGACCATGAGATTAAGATTTAAAATTTTTTGTTATTTTGATTTTAACTCAAAGCGATCGCACTTCAAGAAAGCTAACGCAAAAACAGCGAAAATATGACTAATTTACTCATAGCAATTTATTGCCATGCAACTCTTCCCCAAATCTCCTAAATTCTGGCAAATTGCATCAATTTTAGGAATTGGCGTTTCTGCGATTTCCACAGCAGCAATTTTTGTGCGCCTTGCTCTAGAAGCAACGGGTTTTCAAGGAACGGGGTTTAGTCTTTTTCTCGCTGCTTCTCGTCTTATTATATCAGCCGGAGTATTCTTACCCAATTGGCAAGGAATTCGACAGACTTCGATTTCTCTCAAGGCTTTTTTTTATGCGGGAATTGCGGGATTGTTTTTAGCGCTTCATTTTGCAGTTTGGATCTCATCACTTTCTTTCACTTCTATTGTATCGGCAACGACATTGGTAACAACCAGTCCAATTTGGATTGCGCTACTATCTCGATTTTGGTTTAAAGAAAAATTAAAAACTGTTACTGTTGTTGGTATTTTTATTGCTCTTTTGGGAGGGATTGCGATCGCGTTGGGAGGATCGCAAAGCGAGACTATAAGTTCTCAACCTCTACTCGGAGATCTTTTGGCTTTAGTTGGTTCATGGTTCGTCAGTTTTTATTTATTGTTAGGACGAGAAGCACAGCGTCAGGGTTTGAGTACGGGTCATTATATTACAATTGCTTATACTGTTGCTGCGATCGTACTTTTCCCTTTTCCTTTTTTCTTGGGATTTGGCTATCTGGGTTATCCTCTGTCAGTTTATTTTTATGTTTTTTTACTGGCATTATTTTCTCAAGTTATCGGACATACTACTATTAACTGGGCAATCCGTTGGGTTTCTCCTGTTTTGGTCACATTAGCAATTTTATTTGAACCTTTTGGTTCAAGCGTTTTAGGTTATTTTATCTTTGGAGAAATTCCCAGTTTTATCGTAGTCATTGGTGCAATTATTATTTTAGTTGGGGTAGCGATCGCAGTGTTAGGAGAAAGAAAAATATCTCCGTAGCGGTTCAAGTATTGATGAGTTAATGCTTGTGCCTGTAATATTTCTCGGCTAAACTTATTCTTGTAAGCGAACGAAATAAAGATAATACTTTTCGTTATAGATATAGCTATTGGTGAATTTTGCGATCGCTTCGATATTTAAGTTTTCTGGAAATAAATCGAGTTCGTAATTAAGAACTAATAATATTTTCTCTGTTCGTTCATTAAGCAATTGCTTTACTTGTCTTAAAACTTCTTCGCGATCGACATCAATTCTCTGAGTGCTATAGAGGACAAAACTGCCCATCTTTTTTGATTCTGGATAGTAGATTGGGCGATTCAGATAACCACTAATTGAAGCCATAACTGCATCTTGACTACCGACGATAAACAAATCCTCTAAATTGTTATTTTGAATATAATTTACCGTTTCTCGACTCGCAGAATAAGGAATGATAAGATTGCGAGTAAAAGCAACAACTCCAGCAATGAGTTGAGTAGATAATATAATTGTCAAAACTATTTTTTTATGGCGATTAACCCATGCGATCGTTTTTGGAAAAATACGATTGGGTTGAGGAGAATAATAAGAGGAGAGCCAAATTGAAATAATTAAAACGATATAAAAATTTCCATAATGTCGCGGCGACCCTAAAACTTTAGTATAGGTAAAAAAGAGTAATTCTGCTGTACCCAATATATAGATAAATAAAGGAATCGGTTTTTTAATAAAGCTGAGGATAAAAAATATCAAGATCGAGAGAGAAATTATTGCATATAAGCTGACATCCAAAAAGCTACTATCTTTAGGAATGAGAATCAAAATATAACTATTCCAAATTCTTGCTAAAACTTTCATTAAATGATGAAAGTTCCAAAATGTATCCCATTTGATTAAACCACCTTTGAGTTCGCTATCTTGTGGAGGAATAAGCAGAAATAAGGAGGTAAAAAATCCTAGTCCATAAATAATAACACTACTTAAAATTGTTAAAAGATTCAGTTTTTTCTTAAATAAAATTAGATCGAAAAACAAAGCACAAAATAGAACAAATGCAATTAAAAGTCCATAAGCATTGGCGTTTGTCATGAGAACCAGAAAAGCGATCGGAGCGAGAAAATTTTTATCTCGATTCTTGAAGAATATACAAAATAAAAAAGCAAAAAGAATATAAAGTGCATAATTTCGGCTGATAATTGAATATTCATAAAAAGGCAAATAGCCAAAAGAAAATAATAGTTTTTGCAGACGAGAAAAAGGAGAGAAGAAAAGAAAAATAGTAATAATGCTTGTTGCGATCGCCAGATGAAAAAGCTGCATTATTAGAGGATTTTTAATTAAAAAATGCAGAAAATATAGACATAAATACCAAAGTGCAGGATGTCCTTCATATTTAATGTTATTAAATAAGTCTAATAAAGAAGAACTATCGCGAACAATTGCCCAAACATTTAATTCATCTCGCCACATGGAATGATTAAGCATCCCAATTAAACTGAGAATAAAAAAGAGAGAGATTATCGTTAAATTAAAATATTTTGGGCGATTGTAAAATACTAAAAATGCCGATTGCAAGGATTTAAGAGAGTAGTGCATTGAACGATCGAATCTGGAACGGAAAATATTATCATACTGATTGTGTGCCTATCTCTGCTATTCTGTCAATATGAAAAGACTATCTCGTTTCTACCAACAAATTCTTTGGACCGATTCCTATTGGCTATTGTTCTTCTTGCTAGCTGCTGTTTTTCTCTGGATGCTAGGATTGGGCAATGTTCCCTTAAGAGACTGGGATGAAGGTTCTCATGCAATTGTCGCCCGAGAACTCTATCGTCAGGGAAATTGGCTGCATTTAACTTACTTTGACGTTCCTTATTTTATTAAACCTCCTTTGGTCTATTGGATTATTGCCCTTGGCTATCACTTATTTGGAGGAATAGGAGAATTTAGCAGTCGTTTTAATCTTGCTTTTTTAACAGCTTGTGGTGTCCCTTTACTGTATTTATTAGGAAGAGAAATTTTCTCGCGGAGATTAGAAGCAATTCTCTCAGCTTCTGTTTATTTAACTTTACTTTCTGTCTTGCGTCACGGACGTTTGGTGATGTTAGATGGGATAATTAATACTTTTTTTATTGTTTTATTACTCTGTTTGCTCAAAGAAAGAAAAAAACAAGTATGGGGGATTGGGATTGGGATTTGTTTGGGACTCATCACATTAACTAAAGGCATTTTAGTACTGGCATTATGGGCGATCGCAGGAGTTTTTGTTCTCGTGACTCGTCACTGGAAGCTATTTATCAATCCTTATGCTTGGTTAGGATTAGTTTTAGGAATTGCGATCGCAGTTCCTTGGTATTGGTTACAATGGCAAACCCACGGTGATTTTTTCATTGAACTCTATTTGAAAGCCCAAAGTTTAGAACGACTTTCTCAGGCTGTGGAAGGCAATAATGGTACATTTTGGTATTATTTTATTGAATTAATTAAATATAGTCTCCCTTGGTTATTTTTCTTGCCGGGAGGTCTAGTTTTAGCGTGGAAACACAGGAGAGAAAATTGGGGAAGTTTAGTTCTCGTAGGAACGATATTATTTTTAGGAACAATTTCTCTCATGCAAACTAAGCTGCCTTGGTATATTATGCCTTATTATCCTTTTTTTGCTTTAACGGTTGGGACATATTTAGGGTATTTATGGCAGAAAAAGAATAATTATTCTCGTATTTTTCTTAGATTATTTAGCTTATTGACTTTTATTTCTTTCGGAGGTTGTATTTATTTTATTGTTACCCATCATTCATTGATTTTAATCGGCATGAGTGGTATCGTTATCAGCACGATGGGGTTAACAACTTGGTGGTTGTGGAAATGCGATCGCCGTTTTATTCCAACTTTATTTATCGGCCTGTATTTGAGCTTAGCATTATTCATGCTTTCTCCTGATTGGTTATGGGAATTAAACGAACAATATCCCGTCGAAAACGTTGCTGCGATCGCAAATAAATATACACCAGATAAAACAACGATTTATACCTCGTTTCCCGATTATCGTCCTAGCTTGGATTTTTATAGCGATCGCCTTGTTATTTCAGCTTCTCCTGATACGCTAAAACAATTATGGCAGGACGGTAAATACTTACTCTTAAATCGGCAAATTTTTGTATCTCTTCAACTTCCAGAAAGTTCTATTCTCGGAGAAGCAGAGGATTTTATACTAGTCCGAGCTCCTCAGTAATTTATCTTTGCATAATTCCGAGAAAATTAGTATCCGATCGCAAGAGATAGTCTCGGTTTCCTTTTCATCACTGATTCACCCATTCAATTTTAAGCTGGCATTGACAAAATGTCGCAATTTTAACAGAATAGGTGCAACCAAAGTTTCTCGATGTGCAGTTTCGCTTTTTCTATGATTGATAATTCTGACTTTTCCAATTCTCAGAGCCTTCTCAAAATTATTCGCGATCGCATTGCAAACTCCCCTCAACAGCGCATTACTTTTGCAGAATACATGGATTTAGTTTTATATCATTCCCGCTATGGCTATTATAGCATTGAAAGAGCTAAAATTGGTAGTTCTGGTGATTTTTTTACTTCTCCTTCTCTCAGTTCGGATTTTGCCGAATTATTAGCAGAACAATTTGTACAAATATGGAAAATATTAGGATTCCCTCAGCCTTTTTCACTGGTGGAAATGGGAGCAGGTGAAGGAATTTTTGCCTATAATGTCTTAAGCTATCTCAGCTTGCAATATCCCGATCTTTTTGCCGTGCTGCAATATAGTATTATCGAACAATCCCCTAGTTTTATCGACCGGCAAAAAGAAAAATTGCAAAACTTTATTAAAAAGAGGAATAACGTACACTGGAAGACATGGAACGACATTGAAAATACTTCACAAATTGGTTGTTTTTTTTCTAATGAATTAGTAGATGCTTTTCCCGTTCATAGAATCATCCTAAAAGACGGACAATTGCAAGAAATTTATATTACATGGAATGAAGAAAAATTAACGGAAACGATCGCTCCACTTTCTCAACCAAAACTCAAAGAATATTTTGATTTAGTCGAAATTGATATATTCAAGCAAGAGTATCCAAACGCATATAAAACCGAAGTTAATTTAGCAGCTTTAGAATGGATCGAACAGGTTAGCCAAAAACTAAAACGCGGATATTTACTAACAATCGATTATGGATATTCTGCCCAACGCTACTATAATCCTCAACGCCATCAAGGAACAATAAAATGTTATTATCAACACCGACACCATGATGACCCTTATGTTAATTTGGGATATCAAGATATTACCGCTCATGTGGATTTTACAGCCTTGGAAAATCAAGGAAAACGCTATGGATTAAAACAAATTGGCTTTACCCAACAAGGTCTATTTTTGATGGCATTAGGATTAGGGGATCGCTTATCAGAGCTTTCTACCGGAAAACTGAAGATTACAGAAGTGATTCAGCGTCGAGAAATTTTACATCAATTAATCGATCCAACAGGATTGGGAAAGTTTGGTGTACTTCTCCAAAGCAAAGGCTTAAACGAAACTCAAGAGCAAGAGAAATTAAATGGCTTTAAAATCCCACCAAGATTTTATTGATGCCGAGTTAAATAAACAGAAAATATACTGCCCTGTTCGGGTTCGGACTCTACAGTAATTGTACCTTGATGTGCCTCGATAATGCAGCGAGAAAGATGCAATCCTAAACCGCTTCCCGATCGCTTATGTTTTCCTTGATGAAAAGGCTGAAAAAGATATTCAATATCTTGAGGAGAAATTCCTTGTCCTGTATCCAAAACTTTAACTCTCACCCATTCTAATTGTAATTCTAAACTAATTTCAATTTTGCCTTTATCTGTAAATTTAATTGCATTACCGATCAAATTGGTAAAAACTCGGCGTAATTCAATACGATCGCCTTCTACAATTGCATCTCGATAATTCTCTCCTTCATATTTAAGAGATAAACCTTTGGCAGTAGCTAAAGGTATTAATTCTTCGACGACTTCCATTATTAACTCACCAATATTTAAAGAAGAGAAATTAAGTGTTTTTCGCCCAGCTTCATAGCGATAGACTTCCAATAACATATTGACCATTTCTAACAGGTTGCGATTGCTGCGAGCCATCACTGAGAGAGCTTCTGACATTGCACCTGAAAGCTCTCCTAATGCTCCTTTTTCTAATAGTTCCAGCATCCGATCGGCAGCAATGAGAGGAGTCCGTAAATCATGGGTTAAACGGGAGACAAAATCTTCGCGCTGACGGGCGATCGCATCTCGTTCGTCTACACTATGTTTGAGACGCAATAACGATCGCACTCGGGCGAGTAATTCATCCACTTCTACGGGTTTGCGGATAAAATCATCGGCACCGCTATCTAAACCTTTCACGACGCTTGCTCCATCGTAAGCCGTAATTAACAGAATAGGAATATAAGGAAGAACGGGATTTTTGCGAATGGTTCGCGTGACTTCCAAGCCGTCCATTCCCGGCATCATGACATCGAGGAGGACGAGATGAGGAGGCGATTTTTCAATATAAGCGATCGCATCTGCACCATTTTCTACCAAAATACTTTCATAGCCTTCTTCTGCTAAAATACTTTGTACCAGAAATAAATTATCTGGCGAATCATCCACTACAAGAATGTGGTTATTTTCTGGGGCGCGATCGAAAAAATAAGAGTAGTTCAATGTCGATCTGAATGAATTGGATGAGAGAATGCTATATCATTATTTTACTTCCTCTTTCTCGAGTTAGGGGTCATCAGCGATCGCAATTAATGACAAGATAAAGAAAAAATAAGCCTTATGTTGCAACTAACCTATCTAGATAATAATTCTTGGTGTATCGATTTGGGAAAGAGCCGCATTCTTCTCGATCCGTGGCTAGTTGATGATTTGGTGTTTGGTAACCTTGCATGGCTATTTAAAGTTATCCGTCGCGTTCCCAAACCCATTCCAGACAAGGTGGATCTCATCCTCTTATCTCAAGGTTTGGAAGATCATGCCCATCCGCAAACCTTAAAAAAATTGGATCGAAAAATTCCTGTTGTCGGTTCTCCCAATGCGGTAAAAGTGGTGCAAAATTTACATTACGATCGCGTGACTTCTCTCCAACACGGGGAATGTTTTACCCTCAATCATCACGTTGAAATTATTGCCGTTCCGGGCTCTCCGATTGGACCTTTTTTAGTGGAAAATGGCTATATTCTGAGAGACAACGAAACGGGAACGAGTCTTTATTACGAACCTCACGGCTATCATTCTCCCAAACTCAAAGCATTTGCCCCCATTGATGTCATTATTACCCCTATTATTAATATTAGTTTACCTTTAATTGGCTGCGTAATTCAAGGACGAGAGACTGCGATTGAAGTTGCGCGATCGCTGCAACCTCAAGTGCTTTTACCGACGGCTGCAGGAGGAGACGTTGATTTTCATGGTTTATTAACTTCCCTGCTGCGATCGCGAGGTAGTTCAGAAGAATTTCAACGATTATTAGAAAAGTATAATCTGGAAACTCGCATTATCGAGCCAAAACCGGGAGAACGTTATAAAATTCCCTTACAACCGCGAACGATAACAACATAATACAAAATATTTCACGTTTTAATAAGTTCTACAGGTGTATTTAAGGATTGAATCTCTTCTATTTGTCGCTGCTTTTGCCGAACGGGAATCTCAATAATAAAGGTCGTACCTATACCGAGAGAAGACACACAGCGCAAATGCCCTCCGTGCTTCTCAACAACAATTTGATGGCTAATTGATAGTCCCAAACCCGTTCCTTTTCCGACTTCTTTGGTGGTAAAAAAGGCATCAAATAATTTAGATTGAGTTTGTTCGGGAATCCCGGTGCCGTTATCTGCGATCGCGATCGATAGCCAATTTGCTCCCAGCCTTTGAGTTTGAATGGTAATACAGTGAGGATTCTTGACAATATCTTGATAAGAACGATCGCGATCGCTTTCCTCAAAAGCATCGATCGCATTGGCCAAAATATTCATAAAGACTTGATTTAATTGACCCGCATAACATTCAATGAGTGGTAATTCTCCATACTCGCGTATCACTTGAATTGCCGGATGTTCTGAATGGGCTTTGAGACGATTCCCTAAAATCATCACCGTACTATCAATTCCTTCGTGAATATCGACTCCTTTACAATCAGATTCATCTACCCGAGAAAATACCCGCAAGGAAAGCACAATTTGACGAATGCGATCGGTTCCAACCTTCATGGAAGCCAAAAGTTTCGATAAATCTTGACAGAGAAATTCAAAATCAATTTCTTCTTCGATCTCTTCAATTATTTCTGTTTTCTGGGGAAATTCTGCCTCGTAGGTCTCGATCAATTTCAGTAAATCTGCTACGTAATTCGTGGCATGAGTAATATTACCGTGAATAAAATTAACGGGATTGTTGATTTCATGGGCAATGCCAGCTACTAATTGACCCAAACTCGACATTTTTTCTGTTTGCACTAATTGCGTTTGTGCCTGCTGTAAGGTTTGTAAGGTGTGAGAAAGCTCTGCGGTTCTTTGTTCGACCCGCATTTCGAGTTCGTGGGTTAAGTTTTGCAGGGCAGTTTGCGTGCGCTGTCGTTCTTGTATTTCATCTTGAAGTTGTAAATTTTGTTTATCTAATTCTTCTTCTACTAACTCTTGACTTTCTTCATTTAAGACAAACCACCAAGAGGCGATCCCGCATAAAACTATAATGATAGCATAGAGGGCAAAAAAGAGATCGAAAATCCCTGCGATCGCACCTTGAAATAATGACGATGATTCTCTGACACCAAAATAAAAAACTAATCCAAATACGATACCAATTGTCCCCGATAACAACAAAAATGTTCCCAGAAAACGAGAAATTCTGAGACTGAGTTGAGGAGAGATTATTTTGAACCAAAACTTGGGGAGTTTAAGATCGAATGGCACTACTTGAGAAGGCTTGCAACTATCATGACAATGTGCTTCTAAAGTACAACAAAGAGAGCAAATATAACCATCATAAATAGGACAATGAGCCGTATCTACCGGTTCGTATTCTTGTTCGCAGATCGAGCAAGCAATCGAGGAAGAACTCAAATTGACAGTTTGACGGAGGGGATTTTCTCGCGCAATATAATATTTTCCTCGGGTGAGCCAAGCAATAATTGGTGAGAAGATAAAAGCAATTCCTAATGCGAGAAAAGGAGCATAGGCTCGAGCATAAATACCAAAAAAACCCACAAAAGCTAAAATAGAAATTATTGATGCGATCGCCATCGAACCAAAGCCGACGGGATTAATATTATATAAATAAGCGCGTTTGAATTCGATGTAAGAGGGACTGAGTTTTAAAGGTTTATTAATGACCAGATCGGCAACGAGAGCGCCGATCCAAGCGATCGCGACATTGGAATACAATCCCAACACTGCTTGTAGGGTTTCAAAAACCCCTAACTCCATCAATAACAGCGCGATCGCGATATTAAAAACCAACCACACGACTCGCCCGGGATGAGAATGAGTCAAGCGGGAGAAAAAATTTGACCAAGCTAAAGAACCAGCATAAGCATTGGTCACATTGATTTTAATCTGGGAAACAATCACAAAGAGAGTGCCAACTGCTAAAATAACCCTCGGATCGGCAAACATATCGGCAAATCCAGCTAAATACATTTGCACGGGTTCTTTGGCATCGCTGATACTAGCACCATGAGCGATCGCGAGGGTCGCTAAAAACGATCCTCCTAACTGTTTAGCAATACCTAAAACAATCCAACCGGGCCCGGCTGCTAAAACGGCAAGCCACCATTTAAAGTTATTTTCCGCTCGTTTTTCTGGTAAAAAACGCAAATAATCGACCTGTTCCCCTAACTGAGCGATTAAAGAAAAAGAAACCGTTGCTGCTGCACCAAATAACAAAGGATTTAAACCCGCACTACCCGATGAATTTCCTGCAAAATCGAGCCAATAGTTTAATGATTCTGGTTCTTTGTGCAAGACGAAAAAATAAGGAGAAACCATTAAGATCAACCAAATCGGTTGCGTCCACAACTGTAATTGGTTAATTAAAGTGACACCATAAAAAACTAAAGGAATGATAATAACAGAGCAAACGATATAGCCCAGAGAGAGAGGAAGGTTAAAATATAACTTTAATGCTTGTGCCATAATTGCGGCTTCAATGGCAAAGAAAATGAACGTAAATGACGCATAAATCAAAGAAGTAATCGTCGAACCGATATAACCAAATCCCGCTCCTCTCGTCAGCAAATCCATATCAATGTTGTATTTTGCCGCGTAATAGCTAATTGGCAATCCGGCTAAAAAAATAATCAAACCAACTACCAGAATTGCCCAGAACGCATTGGCAAATCCATAACTAATAATTAAAGAAGCGCCGATCGCTTCAAGAGCCAGAAAAGAAATTCCCCCGAGGGCAGTATTAGCCACTAAAAACTCAGACCATTTCCGAAAAGACTGAGGGGCATAACGAAGGGAATAATCTTCTACTGTTTCATTAGCAACCCAAGTATTATACTCGCGGCGCTCTTTGACAATTCGCTTGCTGGCTGCACTCATGTTTCGATCCAAAGTAAAATTTTTAATGATGTTTTTTAATTTCTTTCAGTACATTTACAGAGATTCTCAAGCAAAAACTTCGCAGTGTATTTTTTGATACAAGGAACGCAAACCATGTACTATCAGTCAGAAAGATTGCTATTATTTGCTTGGATAGACGAACCCAATATTAAAGTTATTTTCTCTGATGTTAACACAATTTTAACATGGCGATTTAAAGTATTGATATTATTTTTTCATAGTTTTTAAAGCCAAGCTAAAATTGCTTTACTTTGATTTTTATCCTCGATCTTTCTCCGTAAAAATACGAATATTAAAAAACAATATCGATCGCTTCTCGATATCTTTCCTCGAGAATCAACAAAAACAAGATGAAAGTACCGATTCAGGAGGGCTAGTATAGTAGGAAAATGCGATCGCCTACTCTCAAACCCCGACGATGCAAATTGCGACCCAATCTTCCCCTACTCCAACCTCTCCCACCCCGACGAATCTTGGGACGACAACCCTTGATGTTGGCGGGATGAAATGTGCGGGCTGCGTCAAAGCCGTAGAACGACAACTCAAGCAAAATTCTGGTGTGGTTTCCGCTTCCGTTAACCTCATTGCTGCGGTTGCCGTTATCGAATACGAAACCTCTGAAATTAATCCCGATACTCTCGCAGAAAAACTCACCGCCCGGGGTTTTCCCAGTCAGCCCCGCAGTTTGGACGCTCAAGCCAAGGCTGCACCTACCCTCACAGAACGCCGTCAAGTCGAACAAAAACGCCAACTTTGGCAACTGGCGATCGCGGGAATACTGCTCCTATTTTCGGGCATCGGGCATTGGCATCATTTGGGGGGACCCGATATTCCCGTATTCAGCAATATTTGGTTTCACTGGAGCTTGGCAACCCTTGCCCTCTTAATTCCGGGACGGGAGTTAATTATCGATGGGATGCGAGGTTTGCGGTACGGAATGCCCAACATGAACACCTTAGTGGGCTTGGGGACTGTCAGCGCTTATCTCACCAGTTTTGCGGCTTTATTATTGCCTCAGTTGGGCTGGGAATGCTTTTTTGAAGAACCTGTCATGTTACTGGGGTTCATTTTTTTAGGCAGAACCTTAGAAGGACGGGCGCGAGGAAAAGCCAGCGCTGCGATGGAGAAATTAATGGCCTTACAGCCTCCCGTTGCCCGATTGTTAGGAAACTCCCCCCAAGAAGAAGAAACCGGGATCGAGATTCCCGTCGAACTGATTCGACTGGGGGAATGGGTGCGCGTCTTACCGGGGGAAAAAATCCCAGTAGATGGGGAAATTGTGGCGGGAAAGACCACTGTGGATGAATCCATGCTGACGGGAGAATCCACTCCTGTTGCTAAATATCCCAGCGATCGCGTTGCTGCGGGTACCTTCAATCAATCCGGCGCGATCGCGGTTAAAGTCCTGAGAACGGCAAAAGATACGACTTTAGCTCAGATTGTTGCCTCCGTTGCGGAAGCCCAAACCCGCAAAGCCCCCGTACAAAAGCTAGCAGATACCGTCGCGGGCTATTTTGCCTATGGGGTCATGGCCATCGCCCTCAGCGTTTTTCTCTTCTGGTATTTCCTCGGGACTCATCTCTGGCCGCAGGTTCTTATGCCCGTAATGGCAGAAATGTCTCACGCCCTGCCGGCCATGACCTCTCCTTTATTATTAAGTTTAAAACTCGCGATCGCCGTTCTCGTGGTCTCCTGTCCCTGCGCCCTCGGCTTGGCTACCCCCACCGCCATTCTCGTCGGAACGGGGATCGGAGCAGAACGCGGAATTCTCATTAAAGGCGGGGATATTTTAGAACGAGTCCATCGCCTCACGACCATTATTTTTGATAAAACCGGAACTCTTACCCAAGGCCATCCCGTTTTAACCGACTGGGGTAGCGTCAAGGACGAAGAAGATCGTTATCTCCTACAACTTGCCGCCACCGTCGAAAGCGGCAGTAATCACCCCCTCGGAACGGCGATCGTTGCTGAGGCACAGCGCCAAGAACTCTCCCTCCTCCCCGCCACGGATTTTCATACCAAACCGGGTTTGGGGGTTCGCGCTACAGTTACTCTCGATCGCCCTCTTTCTGTTTGTTTGGGGAATCGCGACTGGCTGGCAGAAAATGCGATCGCGCTGCCAGAAACAATACAATCGCAATGCGATCGCCTCGCAGAAGCCGGAAAAACCATCGTTTATATCGCCATTGCCGGAGAACTAGCCGGCTGGTTTGCCCTCAAAGACCCCTTACGCCCCGATGCCGGCACCACCATTACCCGCTTGCAAGCAATGGGTTTAGAAACGATTTTAGCCACGGGCGATCGCCCGGAAGTCGCCGACGCGATCGCCCGAGAACTCAGCATCGATCGCTGCTTCTCCCGAGTCCGTCCCGAGGAAAAAGCCCAACTCATTCAAACCTTACAGCAGCAGCCTCAGACCCTCGTAGCTATGGTGGGAGACGGCATTAACGACGCACCAGCCCTCGCTCGCGCTGACGTGGGCATATCCTTGCAGGGCAGCACTGATATTGCCCTAGAGACCGCCGAGATCGTTCTCCTTGCCCCTCCCGATGGCATCCTCCCAGACCTCACCCTCGCCAGTGCGATCGCTGCCATTCAACTCAGTCGAGCCACCTTCAGGAAAATTCGTCAAAATCTCTTTTGGGCTTTGGGTTATAATAGTATCTCCATTCCCATTGCGGCGGGAGCATTATTACCCAGTTTTGGGATTGTTCTCAGCCCAGCCACTGCTGCTGCATTCATGGCATTTAGCTCAGTGGCAGTTGTAACCAACTCGTTATTATTACGATCTCAATTTAGAGTGTAATGTCAGACTAGAGCGATGTATTCGGTTAAAATTAAAATTTAGAATCAGCACCTTGCCCGAACAAAATCTCACAGCCTAGTTCTAAAGCCTAGTTCTAAAGCCTAGTTCATTTTTTCTGATTCATTTGTCCGAGTTCGGGCGCTGGTAATTCAGAAGACTTTTACTCGAGACCTCATTGATTGCTAATGCCTGCAACAACCCCGCAAGAAAATATTCTGGAACATATTCTGATCGTCGAAGATGAAGACGGCAGACGCTCTCTCCCCTTGTTAGAGGCATCTTATTCTCTCGGTCGAGAGGAAACTTGCGATATTCATCTCAAATCTCCTTTCATTTCTCGTCATCATGCGATGCTATATCGAAAACTGCGAGAAGATGGGTCTTCTTATTACCGCATTGTCGATGGCGACGATCGCGGTCGTCCCAGTTCTAATGGTGTGGTCATTAACGGCACCAAAAAGCCAGAACACGATCTCGATCATAATGACGAACTGGTTTTTGGGAATGATGTTGTGGCAATTTATCGCCAGCGCAATATCCCCCAAACAAGTTCGGCGGAAGACCCTTACGATATTACATTGATCGATCCTGCTATGATGATGGACGATTAGAAAATCAATAGAGGTGTATCGATCGAACCTGTATTGAGTTATTCACTAGAGTTATTGAGAAAAAATTGACAACAGATTAAAACTTTAACTAATTGGAAGCCATGTGGGTTGTCTCTTGAATCGCTTGCTTTACCGTATCAAACATTTGACGGCAGTGATTATTGGTTTGTAGAGGCAACTCTTCATTTTTAATCACGCAGTTCATGCGAACTTCTTCCGAATTGGTAGGTTGCTTGTCAACGAGAGCCTCAACCGTGACTAATTTGGAAAATGAAACTCGCCCCGGAATTTCTCGACCCATCAAATAATCGTGAGTATCGTAAATAATTTCAAAATTACAAGCACGTAAAATTTCACCAAGAACGGGTAAGAACTGGTCGAGAGGGAGAGGGACGTTGAAAGAATAAGAATAACGAGCCATATCAAAGTTCACCCAATCTGGACAGTGGTTTTGACAACTCCCATGATATCGAATGATATTGAAATGAGAGAGCCATCATTATTTACTCAGTACTTTTTTCTCTTGTTCCCACCCCTGTTCCGGATTCTCCAGACCTACAATAACTCTCAGCCGAAAACCGAGAAGCGATCGCAACAATTAGAGGAAACAGTAAAATCATGACGGGAATTTTAATCGCCTTCGAGGGTGT
This sequence comes from Spirulina sp. LEGE 11439, assembly GCF_059821285.1. Taxonomy (NCBI): domain Bacteria; kingdom Bacillati; phylum Cyanobacteriota; class Cyanophyceae; order Spirulinales; family Spirulinaceae; genus Spirulina; species Spirulina sp. LEGE 11439. Next base: position 6,729 of record NZ_JCAMRX010000002.1, on the reverse strand, counting down.
TGAAGGAGCGGGAAAAAGCACGCAAATCAAAGAATCGCGGGATTGGTTAGACCATTATTTTGCGGGTAAAATTCCCATTATTATCACTCGCGAACCGGGGGGGACGATTTTGGGACAGGAGTTACGCCGTCTTCTGTTAGAGACCGCTTGCCCGACGGTAACGACAGAACTTTTATTGTATGCTGCCGATCGCGCCCAGCATGTGGAAGAGATGCTCAAACCCGAGTTAGCAAGAGGGGCAATTGTTTTATGCGATCGCTATACTGACTCTACCATTGCTTATCAAGGTTTTGGTCGAGGAATCGACTTAAAATTAATTCATTCCCTCAACGAAATTGCTACAGGAGGCTTAGAAAGCCATTTAACCCTCTGGTTGGATGTCGCGGTAGAAATCGGACTGCAACGGGCAAAAGCGCGGGGAAAAGAGAGCGATCGCATGGAACGAAGTACCGTTGAATTTCATCACCGCGTTCATCAGGGGTTTTGTCAACTCGCTGCCCACAATCGCGATCGTATCATTCGGATTGATGCTCAGCCCCCTGCTAAAGCCGTTCAAGCCCAAATTCAACAAATCTTAAGGAAATTTTTATCAGAGCAAAACTTCTTGGAAAAATTTTCTTTTGGGAGAGAGGGAGTAAGAGAAAAACTCTTTAACCAATAACCCACAAACGTTATATGTCTTTTTCCGATCTGATTGGACAGCAACAAGCGATCGCATTGCTCGATCGCGCTATTGTCAAAGAGAGAATTGCGCCGGCTTATTTGTTTGCAGGAACATCGGGGGTCGGTAAGCGCTTAGCGGCTTTAGCATTTAGCGAACGGCTTCTCTGTCAAAATTTGTCAGAATCCCAATATGCTCTCATCCGCAAAAAAATTCAAGCCAAAAATCACCCAGATTTTCTCTGGGTACAGCCCACCTATCAGCATCAAGGGCAACTCCTGACAGCGCAAGAGGCCGCCGAGTCCGGACTCAAACGCCGATCGCCGCCTCAAATTCGCGTCGAACAAATTCGCGCGATCGCAGAGTTTTTGGCACGTCCACCGCTAGAAGCCTCGCGATCGGTAGTCGTCGTCGAAGATGCCCAAACCATGGCCGAAAGTGCCGCCAATGCCCTTCTCAAGACCTTAGAAGAACCCGGACGGGCAACTCTGATTTTAATTGCTCCTAGTAGCGACTCTCTGCTTGCTACTTTGGTTTCTCGCTGTCAGCGCATTCCCTTTTCTCGCTTGTCCCGAGAACAAGTCGAACAGATTTTGCAACAAACCGGACGAGAAGAAATTTTAGACGAGCCGATCTTGCTCGCGATCGCCCAAGGTAGTCCGGGGGAAGCGATCGCCGCATGGGAACAATTGCAAAATATCTCCAGCGATTTATTAAAAAAACTCGTAGAATTGCCCAAAAATCCCCAGAATGCGCTAGAACTTGCCAAAACAGTCGATAAAACCTTGGATACAGAAACACAATTATGGGCGATTGATTATTTACAATATTGTTACTGGCAGAAACATAAAATGCGATCGCGCCTCGAACAACTCGAACAAGCGCGAAAATATTTGAGAGCTTATGCTCAACCTCGTTTGGTTTGGGAATGTACGTTACTTTCTTTAATTGATTGTTAGCGATCGGTTATTATTTATTGGAGAAATCAATTGAGCGTTTCCTTTCAACCTCAAACCCCATTTTTTTATGAATCCTATTTTTCTAGAATCTTTAAAAATCGAAAGATTGACTGTTAAAATAGAAAACTTATCCTCTTCTTTACAAGGGATAAAAATCATACATCTTTCTGATTTTCATTATGATGGAAAACGACTTTCTGAATCTTTACTTACTGAAGTTGTCGAAATTAGTAATCAAGAAAATCCGGATTTAATCTTGCTCACAGGAGACTATGTAACCGACGATCCAACACCCATTCATGGTTTAGCTTTACGTCTTAAAAAAATAAAGAGTCGCTTGGGTATCTTTGCCTCATTGGGGAATCACGATCATTATCTACCCTATTCACGAAAGATTATTACCCAAGCACTGAAAAACATTAATATTAAAGTTTTATGGAATGAAATCTATTTTCCTGTCGAGAAAGAATTAGCAATTATTGGTTTTGCCGATCTCTGGTCGCAAGAATTCAATCCGCATTTTGTTTTCAATCAACTTGCACCCCAAACCCCAAGAATTGTTCTATCTCATAATCCAGATACAGCAGAATTACTCCAAAACTGGCGTGTCGATCTACAATTATCAGGACATACTCACGGAGGACAAATTGTTATTCCTCATTTTGGCGCATTTCAAAGTTTTCTCGAACCTTTACGCCAAACAATTCCGCGTTGCTTTCATCCTTATATTCCGATTTTGCGAGAATGTGCTAGAGTTGTCAGACATTGGGAATGGGCAAGCGGATATTACCAAATCGGTCAAAATCAACTCTATGTCAATCGCGGTTTGGGAACCTATTTCCCCGGACGCTTTCATTGTCCGCCCGAACTCACAGTTATTACTTTAAAATAGATAGTATCCCCTTTTTACAAACAACTAATAACCAACAACCAACAACTCATAACAATGTTTGATTTTATTCGCTCCGATCTTGTCAATCTTCAATCTTATAAGTCTCACCTTGGAGGACAAAGCGATCGGAATAGCGATCGCTTAGACACAAACGAAAGCCCTTACAATTTGCCCCCCGAATTCAAAGAAGAATTAGCGCGATTTTATCAAGATCGATTGGAAAATAACCGTTATCCCGATGGTGGTTTTGCAGAGCTGAAAGCTAACATTGCGGAATACGTCAATGAATCAGCGACTCTTACCGGACAAATCGCGGCGGAAAATATTTCCATCGGAAATGGCTCTGATGAATTGATTCGTTCTCTATTAATTGCTACTTGTTTAAACCAAGAAGGCTCGATTCTTGTTGCTAATCCAACCTTTTCAATGTATTCTATTCTGGCAAAAACTTTAGGGATTTCTTGTGTTGCAGCCAAGCGATCGCCAGATACTTTTGAGATTGACTTAGAAGATGCACAAAAAGCGATCGCGACTTCTCAAAATCCTCCCATTCGCGTTATCTTTGTCGTGCATCCCAACTCTCCCACAGCTAATGCCTTAACGCTTCGAGAAATAGAGTGGTTAAAAAGCATTCCCGCTCATATTCTCGTGGTTATTGATGAAGCCTATTTTGAATTTTCGCAAACGTCTCTCGTTGCAGAACTTCCCAAACATCCCAACTGGACAATATTGCGAACCTTTTCTAAAGCCTTTCGTTTAGCTTCTTTGCGTGTTGGCTATGCGATCGCGCATCCAGAAATGATTGATGCCTTAGAAAAAGTTCGCTTGCCTTATAATATTTCCGGTTTCTCTTTAGCAGCAGCGACATTAGCAATCGCACAAAGAAAATCGCTATTAAGTTCAATCCCTCAATTATTAGCAGAACGCGATCGCCTCTTGGAGGAATTTTCGCAACTCCCTCAACTTAAAACTTGGCCAAGTCATGGGAATTTTATCTACATTAGTTCGACTCGTTCCGAACTAGAAGACAAAGGCATGCGATCGCTCGCACGACACCTCAAAGAACGAGGAACTTTGGTGCGTTACACCGGAGAAGGATTGCGAATCACTATTGGTACTCCTGGAGAAAATCAACACACTTTAGAACGAATGCACGAAATCTTAACGGGTGACTGGTAATTTCAATGAACAATGAATAATCACCAATCACCACGGCGAACTTCAGTCACGGTATTGGGAAGAACCCCAACCAGACGCGCGATCGCCTCATCGGGAATTTGAGTGGTGGTTTCGGAATCGAACCAATTTGAAAATTGGTCCAGAATCTGTCTGACGCGGTTGTGAGCATCCGTATTTGTGATTATTCGATGAAAGAGTACGATCCACTGTCGTCGCATTAAAATCGCTCGTTGGCGATCGCGATCGTCTTTGGGAGACGAGATCGACCAATTTCCCACAGGAGTTAAACGTGTGACATCGGGATCGATAATCCCGCCAACTAGAGCGCCGGGTCCGGCAAACTCAGCATGATGGTGCTTGTAAATAATTAGGCCATTCCTGTGACGACTGCTAACAATTAAAAACTTTTGTTCTTGAAGATCGGCAAGAACACGATCGAGATCGCTATCGGAATCAGAAGAAGAATGGGTAGAAGGGGAAACCATGATATTAATTGCAACTGAAAGCTGGCAATCCTCGGGGTTTCTCTTACAATTGAGTAAAAGACCCTATTAAATTTTAACAATTTTCCGATAATTTTCTCTGTTGAGAGGGAGAAAAAGCAAAAATTTTATATTTGTTCGCTTTCAGCTAAGGATTTTCGTAACAATAAACACTGAGGTCGAGACCAAATCCAGTAGTTTTTAGAAGGTTCAACGCGATCGATGTGATAACCGAGATTGAGATATAATTTCTTTGCTCGTTCGTTATTTTCCAAAACGTGTAAATAAATTTCGCGATACCCCCATTGGAGGGCAAGAGGTTCGCAGCTTAACAGTAATTCCCGAGCAATCCCTTGCCGTCGGTAGTCCTGACTAACAGCTAAATTAGAAATATAAAGGTACTCTGAGGGATCTTCAGCGTGGCTTTTTAAACGATCTGAGGGGCTTATCTTGGCAGGACGGTCAGTCACATTATCTCTCGATCGCAACGCCATCTCAACGGTACCCGCCACATTCTTTGTTTGTGCTGTTTTGTGTGCTACCGTTTTGGACGATAGAGGTGCATCAACCGTAGCGATCGCGGTCAGACAACTATAATAAGGGACTGTAGAGTTTAAACGAACGCGCAAATCTTCAGAGATCCCTAAGCGCAAAAGCGGATACAGCCAAACCAGCAAACCTCGATGAGAGTAAAAACTAGCCGCTAAAACTTCAGACAAACCCTGTAAATCCCCGATGTTCGCCATCCGAATTTCTAAGGGGATGGTTCGCTGGGGGGATTGGGGAAAAGGCGAATGATTATACGCCGGTACGGGGGAAGAATTTGAGAGTGAAACCAAAACGATCGCGATGAGGTGGTTATGTTGATATCAATGACAGGCAAAACTAAAAATTTGATGAGAGAGAAATCTTCCCAGAAAGTCTGAGGGCAATTTCTCGACTCAATTTAAATTTTACCCGTAAATTTTCTCAAAAAACATTGTTTCCTCCTTGTCTTAAAAAAATGCGAACGTCAATACTGAATTGCCGACAATCTCTAGGAAAGATAGTATTGTTAAGAAAGTCATCTGCATTAACCGTGCTGCCCAACACCCTTCATCAGGCGATCGGGGTGTGGAAGCGACCCCCGATCGAACCCGTTCGCAATCCCTTTATTGGAGGAAGTCCATAATAATACTGGAAATTGGCACAAGAAATAAGTACGAGAAATTGACCCAAGTAAACTTGGCGATTTTCCCTGATTTCTTGGATGCGATCGCATTGGTGCAGGCAATAAGCCCCGATAGCGGGCAAACTCTAGGAGAGCGGTGAATGACGAGTCCCCAAGCACGACGGAAAAAACCTAAAATTCTGGTTGTTGATGACGAACCAGATAATCTCGATCTGCTCTACCGCACTTTTTATCGCGACTATAAGGTTCTCAAAGCGGAAAGCGGCCCGGTGGGTTTGGATGTTTTGGCGCAAAACCCCGATATTGCCGTGATTATCTCCGATCAGCGCATGCCGATTATGAGCGGCACGGAATTTCTCAGTCTCGCTGCTGTCCAATATCCCGATATCATTCGCATTATCTTAACCGGCTATACCGATGTTGAAGATTTAGTCGAAGCCATTAATAGCGGTAAAGTTTTTAAATATGTGACCAAACCTTGGGAAGCCGAACACCTCAAAGGAATTGTCCGTCAGGCTCTCGATACTCACAATGTTTTAAAAGTTAGCACCGACCAACTTTATCGCTCTCTTAAGCGAGAGACCTTACTTAATACCGTAACCAATACCATTCGCAATGCTCAATACGGTCGGATGGGGGAATCTCCCTTGCAAGAAGTTTTACAAACGATTGTCGATACGGTCGGCCATATGCTGGATGTGGATCTGTGTATTTTACGAACTTTTGATGAGGATGATGCGATCGAAGGCTCTTTTGCCTATCAAAAATCAGAGAATGAGGAATCCCATACTCCGATCGCTGCCGCAGTCCTAGATCTGACGATCTGGGAAACGCGAGAGGTACAAGCGATCGATGAGATTGAAACGTCGGACTTTCTCCAAGACGACAGCCCAGAAATTACAGCACGCATTCAAGCCTTTCAACAAGCGGATATTCGCTCTACATTAATCATTCCGCTCATCAGTCAAGGAGATTTAACGGCGGTTATGGCGCTTCATCGCTGTGGAGAGCAACATTTTTGGGAAGATGATGAAACTCAACTGGCCGTGATGGTGGCAGATCAGGCCGCCCTTGCCATTTCTCAAGCGCAGTCCTACGAACGAGTACAGGCTTTGGCCAAGCGGCAGGCTTTGGTTAACACGATCGCTAAAGGCATTCGCTCTTCCCTCGATCCCCAAGAAATTTTTATGGCAGTCACGCAACAGTTGGGAAGTACCCTTGAGGTGGATGGTTGTGCCTTGTCTTTATGGACGGAAGAAGATGAATTTGTTAAGTGCGTGGGATTATACGATCGCGCCTTGGCCTCGGTAGAAACCGAAGCAGATCCCGCGTTACCAGTCACCAGTCACCAGTCACCAGTCACCAGTCACCAGTCACCAGTCACC
>NZ_JCAMRX010000018.1:0-104431 GCF_059821285.1 Spirulina sp. LEGE 11439 | reverse complement strand
AGAGTTGAGCCGCTTTCTCCTCATCTTGGAGTTGTCCAGAAGCCGAGGCGATCGCACTCAGGGCAGAGGATTGGGAGAATGGGTCGTCAATGTTCTTGACCTCTGCTACAGCCCATTCCAATTGAGTTTCGGTTTGGCTGGAGTCTGTTCCTCGGGGGACGATCGCGGCAAATTGCCAGAGAAAAGTGGCTCGATCGCGATCGCTTTTAACATGATCCGCAACCAACTGAAATGCCGCTTTCCACTGCCCATCCTTAGCCACAGCAATAGCAACCCGTGCTTCTGTTGTATCGCCGACTTTAGCAAGAGAATTGCCCGTTATTGCCAATCGGATTTGCTGCATCTGTCCTTGCGGAGTCAAAAATAGCCAACCGCCAAACAACGTCACAACCAGCACCACACTGCCAACCGCACCCGTAAAGCTATAAATTCGCCGTTTACTCAGTCTTAACAACCTCTCCTTTTGCGATCGTTTCGCCCCCCAAATCACATAAGGTTTCTGCCGTTCGATCGCCCATAACTCCCGAATATCCAATAAATAACGCGATTTACCATTACTCCCCAACCATTCATTAACCCGCGCATCCAGTAACTTATTCGCCCGATCCGCCGCCGTTAGTTCCTTCCCCGATAACTGCATCAACGCCGGAATCATGCGTTCGTGCGCCAATTCATAACCAGTTTTCTTTTCTTCCTCCACCGCAGAAATCAAGCGCACATCTCCCCGCGCCAACCAAACCGTTGCTTCAGCGACTTCCTTTGGTTTTACCGTCTCCTTCAGTTTCTCCCCCAACTCTTCCACCGTCAGCACTCCCCCGCGCACCTGCCTCTCCAAATCCGTTAGCGCCAATAACACCTTAATCGTCGCCTGTCGCTGACTTGCTAACGTTCTCGTCTCCAAAACCTTCTCTAAATAGCGCTTTAATAACCCTTCAATTCCTCCCAACTTTTGAAACGCCTTCTCATTAAACGATCGCAATTGCTCCATATTTTCTCGTTCCAGCATCCATGCGAGAATCTGCAAATCCACTGGAGAAATTAACCCATCTTCCCGACTGGCGAGTTCTTGTTGGCTCATCTTTTCGATGAAAGCGCGATCGAAGTTGATTCCTTCCGTTTCCGCAATCACCCCCAAAACATCCGTTGCCTGTTGGGGAGAAAACTTTTTCAGGCGACAGACTTCAAAAGGACTGGGGTTATAACCCAACGCCTTCTCAATTTCAATCAGATTGTAGTAAAGATCGGCACGAATACTGAAAATAATCTTGACATTTGGCTTTTTTGGACTCTCATACCACTCCTTCAACTCTTGGATAAAAGGCTGGCGATCGCCTTCAGACTTGCACTGAACGAAAAACTGCTCGAACTGGTCAAAAAGCAAAATGAGCGGTTTAGAGGCGGCGGCATCTTTAACCAAAGTGAGAAAACTGGCATTTTCCTCCATCGTTAAAGAAAGTTGCTTGCGGAATTCCTCGCGAATCGTTTCTAAGGGATCGCGATCGCTAAAGCGAATATAAACCCCACAAGCTGCGATCGCTTCCTCTAATTTCGGCAACAAACCCGCCTGCAAAAACGAAGTTTTCCCACAACCCGACTCCCCCACCAAATAGCCAAAGCGATAGGAAGAACCCTTCAGCGCAGTTAAACATTCTGCCAAATCGCGATGACGCTGCAAACGGCTAAAAATTTCCGCATCCCTGCGAGTAAAAGGACGCAACCCTTTAATTGCCTTGAGTTCCTCAAACTTATCTTCCTCTACTTCCGAAGGCATCGTCACCACTGCAACGATTAAAGCCGCGAGAAAAATAACTCCCAACATCGGCCAGAATACCGTCCCGTACCACTGTGGCAACTCGAAACCAAACCAGCTTTGCAACAATTGAGGGACAATATGCCCCGGAGTGCAAAACAGAACCAGTCCCACATCAACGAGTAATAGCAGCGTAAACCAATTGCGACGGCGAATTAATTCCGCGATCCACTGAACGAACTTAGCCAGTTCTTCCGTTGTCTTTCTCACGATATCTGGCGAAGATGGCTTCGGAGACTCGGAACTCATACTTGTGATTTCCTAAAACTTTCTGTCCATTTTAACCACCCTAAAGATAAGGCATGCCTTGTGTCTACAGGACTTGGATCCTTGCCAGCGATCGCCGCGATCGCATGGCTAAAAATGTCTGTTTTTACGCTACCCTATCAATACAATAAATGAAACTTTGTCAGAACGCGATCGCCTTCTTATGATGCCCCGCTCTCCCTTTTTTTTGCTCCCTCTTATTTCTCTTCTCTATACAATTCCCGCGATCGCCCAAAGTGAATCCCCTGCTCTGAACTTCCCAGACATCATTCAACCCAACCCAGAACCTTTACCGGCGATCGAACCCTTACCCCCTCTAGAAGACCTCCTACCCGATACCACAAGCCCCACACCAACCCCACCAGAAGACATCCCCGGAGAAATCCTCGTCAATCAATTTGAAATTATCGGCAATACGGTGTTTAAAGCTGAAGAATTGACGGAACTCCTCGCACCCTTTATAAATCGCCCCATCTCCTTTGCCGAACTCCTCCAAGCGGCAGAGACCCTCACACAATACTATCAAGATGAAGGCTATATCACTTCAGGGGCATTTATTCCCGAACAGTCCATACAAGACGGTGCGATCGCTATTCAAGTTATCGAAGGGGAAATCGAAGCGATTAACATTCAAGGCTTAAACCGTCTCGATCCCGATTATATCCGCCGTCGCATTGCTCTTGCCGCTCAATCTCCTCTCAACCGCGACAAACTCCTCAATGGCTTGCAACTCTTACAATTAGATCCCCTCATCGCCAATTTATCTGTGAATCTTTCGGCGGGATCGCGACCCGGTGCCAGCATCCTTGATGTAGAAGCCACCGAAGCCGACGCGACAACTTTTACCGTGACTTTTGACAATCAGCGATCGCCGAGTGTGGGCAGTATCCGACGCATGGCACGTTTTACTCACAATAATTTCTTAGGGTTTGGCGATCGCTTCAATGTCGGTTATATCAACACCGACGGCAGCCACACTCTCGACAATCTCAGCTATACAATCCCTCTCAATGCTAGAAATGGGACGCTGACTTTTTCCCACAGTCGCAGCCAAAATAATATTATTGAAGACCCCTTCACTCTCCTCGATATTTCCTCCCAAGCACCCAGCTATCAACTCACCTACCGCCAGCCTTTGAAACAAACCGTCAGCGAAGATTTAGCGATCGGTTTAACGGCTTCGTGGCAAAGCAGCCGCAGTTTTATCGGTTTGGATAATATCGGTGCGTTTCCTCTGACAGAAGGAGCGAGTAACGACGGGAGAACCACTGTTTCTGCCCTGCGTTTCTTCCAAGAATACAGCCGTCGCACGAATAATGATGTTTTTGCCCTGCGATCGCAATTTAGCCTCGGTGTGGGTTTATTGGACGCAACCATTAACAATTCACCCCCAGATGGTCGCTTCTTTTCGTGGCGGTTGCAAGCACAATATTTACGCTTGCTGGCTCCCGATACTATCCTGTTATTGCGTTCCGATCTGCAACTGGCAGACCAAAATTTGTTAGCTTTTGAACAGTTTGCGATCGGGGGACTTTCCACGGTACGGGGTTTTCGCCAAGATTTTCGCAGTGCTGATAATGGCTTTTTTGGCTCAGTAGAAGTGAGAATTCCCGTTCTCCGCATTCCGGAATGGGATGCTTTAGTACAGGTTGCACCATTTTTTGATGTTGGTACGGTTTGGAATAGTGGCAACAGTGCGATCGATTCTCCCGGTACACTTTCTTCTGTGGGAGTGGGACTGCATGTGAAAGTTGGCGATCGCTTAACCGGGCGTTTGGATTGGGGTATTCCTCTCGTCGATCGCAATTCTACCACCAATACCGCACAGGAGCAGGGGGTTTATTTTTCCCTTGAATACAAAATTTAATTCGGTAGAGATATTAAATTTAAGATTTCTACAAAGCCAAATCAAAAACTTGCCGTGCAGATAAATTGAACTGCGGAAAAGTAGGAGACATAATAGCAATATTTTCTGTAAATGGAGTCATTATATATTCTCCATTAACCAAACAGCAAACAAAAATTGTGGGTTGTTTGGGATCGCCAATAAACTTTCTCGCTCCCAATGCAGCATAATCCACAATCCAATATTCCTCAATCCCCATTTCTTCATAATCTCGAAATTTATTGTAGTAATCATCGCGCCAATTTGTCGAAACAACCTCGACAATGAGTTTAACTGAATCGGGATTTTGGATAATTGATTCTGTTTCCCAGCGAGACTCTCTTTCTATGACTTCTCGATCTAAAACAATAATATCCGGTTCATAACCCGATCTTTCCCGTTGGGGTTTGATAATTGATTCTCGGGGAATTGTCCAAATTCCACCATTGCCCATTTGCCTGATAATGATTAAGAGTTGCTCGATCAGAGAGCCTGTTAAATGTGAATGTTTTCCCTTGGGCTTGGGCATTTCAACAATAACTCCATCATGCAGTTCGTATCGGACGAGTGAGTTTTCGGGATACTGACTGATAAATTCATCAAAGCTGTATAGTTTTGGCTCTGCTACGGTTTGAGTCATCGGTCATTTCCTCAAATTAAGGCGATCGCATGAGATTTTTCAGTAGTTGCAATCCTATTCTATCATTTTCAACTCTTGCTCTCAATAAAACATTCGTAGATAATGAAACAGATTGAATAAATCGAGCGATCGCAATAGGGATTTTTAGATTAAACGATTCCCTTTTGACAATCCTCGAGTTGAAAATATTTGCCGGTTCTACTTTTTTTGTAGATTATCGTATGAATAATATATATTTCTGGGGACTGTGCTGTACCTTTTTGCTCTATTTGTGCAATAATATAGCCTCCTGGAGCGAGAACGACTTCTCTAACTTCATATGGATATGGACTCCGAAAATTAATTTTTTCTACAAGCTGGGCATCTATTTTGACTTCCGAACCAAAATAAAAGAGACGATTCACTCGCCGACATTTTCCGTCTTGCATGAGAGGAAGATGGCGCATTTTGAATTGTATAAGATTCAGCAACGGACTATTCGTATTGAGCTGTAAAATCGGATAACAGATCGCCAGCAATCCGCTACTAACCAATAGACTGAAGATAAGTTTTGTTAATATTCTTTTCCTGTTGGGCTGCATAAATGCGTTGAGGTCTACAAAGACAATAAATGATAGTAACATATTTAAGAAAACAGTTACCGCGATCGCGAATATCTTAACAAACTCATAATTTTTCTGCATTCCTTATCTTTAATACCAAGTGTAAATTGCCCACAACCCTCATGAAAAAATTCGCTCTATTCGCCCTTATCCCGATCGCATCCATTGGAATTTTGACCGCAGATGTACAATTAAATCTAGCGTCTGCACGGATAATCGTACAGGAGAGAGAGCGATCGCTTGCGTCAACAGCTCGGGAACTTTATGAAAGCGGGCGTTATGATGAGGCAATACAATCATTGCAAGAAACACAACAACACGATCGCGATCGCGGTGACAAACTCAGCGAAGCAAGAACAATAAGGAATTTAGCTCTCGTTTATGGAAAAATGGGGGATATTGCCTCGGCTCGCAATGCGATCGCGCAAAGCCGAAATCTTGTTGCATCTTTAGCGCAAACTGGCGATCGCCAAAATCTCCTCGCTCAAATTCTTGAAGTGGAAGGACAATTGCACCTATCCGTCGGACAACCCGAGCAGGCGTTGGAGCGTTGGCAAAGTGCCGCAAACATTTATCGCCAACAAAATGACACCCTGGGGAATACCCGCAGCCAAATCGGTCAAACTCAAGCATTGCAAGCAATGGGACTGCACGAACAGGCGAGTAAGCGCCTGAAAACGCTTAAGCAACAATTGGACTCCGAACCCGATACGCTGTTGAAAGCCAAAGCCCTACAAATCTTGGGAGACGTGCAGCGATCCCTCGGACGTTTGCAAGAAGCAATGGCAAATCTTGAAGAGAGTTTGGCGATCGCGCGATCGCAAGGCAATCCTGAAAATATTACCTCAATTCAAATCAGTCTCGGCAATACCGCCCGCTTCCCTCAAGAAGAAGAGGAAAAAGACGCATCTTTGCAAAAAGCACTTTCCTATTATCGCCAAGCTGCCCTTGATGCCCCTAATCTAGAACTGGAAATACAAGCACAGTTAAACGAATTTAGAGTTCTGATCGAACAAGAAGAGATTGCGATCGCAAAAACCCTTCTACCGCAAATTCAAACCAATATTACCCAACTTCCTGCCACTCGTCCCGCCATTTACGCCCAAATTAATTTAGCCAAAAACCTCATGAGATTGGGCAAAACCGAGATTCCTCCAGCTCAAATTGCTCACACTCTCGCTCGAGCTTTAGAACAAGCACAAAACTCTGGCGATCGCCTCGCAGAAGCGCAAGTTTGGGGCAGTTTGGGGGAACTCTACGAAAGTCATCAACGTTACGCAGAAGCGAAAACCGCCACGGAAAAAGGACTCTTACTGGCTCAATCTTTCAATGCCCCGGAAATTATCTATCAAGAACAATGGCAACTGGGGCGAATTTTGCGAGAACAGAATCAACGAGAAGCAGCGATCGCCGCTTACGCTCACGCCATTAGCACCTTACAATCCTTGCGAGGGGATCTCGTTGCCATTAACCCAGATCTGCAATTTTCCTTCCGGGAAAGTGTCGAACCCGTTTATCGCGAATATGTGGATCTGCTCTTACAACCCGGAGCAACCCAAAATCAACTCATTCAAGCGAGGGAAGCGATCGAAGCCTTACAACTTGCCGAGTTGGATAACTTTTTCCGGGATGCTTGCTCTGATGTCGAAGCCAAACAAATCGACCAAATCGATCCGCGATCGGCGATTTTCTACACGATTATTTTAGGCGATCGCCTTGCCACGATCCTTGCACTCCCCGGCCAAGAATTGCGCCAGTATAGCAGCCCTCAACCCCAAGCAGTACTGGAAAAAGCACTTGCAGATATGAACTTCTATATTGCCACACCCCGAGGTCGGCGACGCAACCGCAAACGCTTAGAAGTATCCCAACAAGTTTACAATTGGTTGATTCGCGATCTCGAAACGGAATTAGAAGCAAGCGGCGTTGAAAATCTCGTTTTTGTTCTCGATGGCGCACTTCGTAACGTTCCGATGGCTGCTCTCCATGACGGCGATCGCTATCTCATTGAAAAATACAGTGTCGCCCTTGCTCCCAGTTTGAATCTTATCGATCCGCAACCCCTCGCCCGAGAAACCCTACAAGTTTTGGGGGGAGGAGTCTCTCTGGAAACCCAAGATTTTGCCCCCATCCCCAACGTCAAAATAGAACTGGAGCGGGTTCAAGCGGCGGTAGGTGCAGAAGTCTTGCTGGATGGCACGTTCATCGAAGGAGAATTTAAAACCCTCGTGAATGAAAACCCTGTAACAGTAGTGCATTTAGCGACTCACGGTCAATTTAGTTCTAAGGCTGAGGATACTTTTGTGCTAACGTGGGACGACAAATTGAATATTGACGAACTGAGTGCCTTATTGCGATCGGATAAGAAGCGACTCGTTCCCATCGAATTGCTGGTATTAAGCGCTTGCGAAACGGCAACAGGGGACGATCGCGCCGTCCTCGGGCTGGCGGGAATGGCAATACGGGCGGGAGCAAGAAGCACCGTTGCGAGTCTTTGGCTGGCTGCAGATGAAACCACTTCCTTAATGATGAGTCGTTTTTATGAAGAGTTGGCGCGATCGCAAACCACGAAAGCAGAAGCATTGCGACAGGCACAATTAGAGATTTTACAGGGGGATAATGTTGAGTTTCAACATCCTTATTTTTGGTCTGGGTTTGTGTTGGTGGGGAATTGGTTATAAAGCGAATGAAGCGATCGCAGTTCCCAAAAAACTTTCTCTTGCGATCGCTTTCCCGAATCAAATCGTAACTATAACTGCGAGTCAGGCTGAGTTGATTGGTTTCGCTTTTCAGTCGATCGCTACAAGTGGGAAATGTTCCAAATTCTAACAAGATTATCATTTGATGTAGTAACAACTCGTTGGGAATCCGGGCTAAAGTTGGCACTGTTAACGCTCGATTTGTGTCCCGGAAGGATGGCGAGAGGTTTTCCGGAAGAGTCCCATATCCGAGCGGTGGAATCAATCGAACCTGTGAGAATTTTCTTTCCATCTTGACTATAACTTAGGGTTGTAATATGACCTTCATGCCCGCCTAAAATGGCGATTTCTTCACCGGAAAGAGTCCAAAGTCGAGCGGTTGCATCGCTGGAACTGGTAAGAATGTGTTGACCGTCTGGACTGAAAATTGCATGATAAACGCCTTCTTGATGTCCTTCTAATACGGCTAATTGTCGGCCTTCTCGATTCCAAAGTCGAGCGGTTTTATCGGTGGAGGCGGTAACAATATATTGACCATCTGGACTAAAATTAGCGTCTTCAATGGTATCGGCATGACCTTGGATTATTGCCACTCGATTTCCTTCGATATCCCAAATACGAGCTGTTCCATCGGTGGAGGCGGTGAGAATATATTGACCGTCCGGACTGAAACGAGCGGTATGCAAACTGTATTCATGCTCTCCAAAAATTGCAATTTTTTGTCCTGATTTATTCCAGAGGGTTGCGGTTTTATTGCCGGAAGCAGTCAGGATATATTGACTGTTCAGACTAAAATTGGCATCTTTTACATAACGCTCTTGTCCTTGAAGTGTTATTAATTGTTTACCCGATTTATTCCAAATACGAGCCGTTCCATCATTGGAAGTGGTAACAAGATATTTGCTATCTGGACTGAGAGAAACGCTGTTAATAATATTATCATGTCCCTGAAGAGTGGCAATTTTTTGACCGGATAACTCTCGGATTATGATGCGATCGTCGATAAGTGCAACAATATATTGTCCATTGGGACTAAAATTGGCACTTTCTACAGAAGGGTATAGTTCCTGAATTTTATTATCTGCTTCTAAAACTTGCAAATTAGCAGGACTAATACTAGATTTGAGAGGGAATTTTGGTGAAATTCTTAGAATCCATCTAATAGTTTCCATTTGACGCTCGTAATGATATAATTTCTCACGTTGTTTGTAACAATACTCCGGACAAAATTAGGAGGCAAGAGAACCATAGGTCAATAGCTGATGATAGTTGGGATGCAATTTAATTAAAGTGGGGTCAAGGTCGAAGAAGTGAATAAATAATTCTAAAAGATGTTCGTTGAAAGCAAAACGCTTAAGCGAGACGAACAGGACGTTGAAAACAAACAGACCAAACCACAGCCGTGTAGAGTTGGACATCCTCAGAGACAAGTTGAACGAACTCCAACGAACTCGGCTGGGTTAAATCGACCTTGCCAGCATAACGTCGAGGTCGTCCCCGTCGTTTCTGGGGTCCATCATAGAGAAATTTGAGATTGGCATCAGTTCGCAATTTACCAATAGCGTGTAAGTTCATCTGCACGACTCCATTGACCGTTTCGAGGCTATTCTCGCTTAAAAACTCCCCCGCAAGATAAATCGTATTGTTTTCTTCTGCATATGCTCCATTGGCCTGCAATTCGCTGCGAGAAACAATTTCAATTTGGGGACGGGAAACATCAGACTTTAAGGATGCGATCGCTTCGTGCCAAAAGGATTCGCTCCAATTTTCCCCAAACGCGAGATGCAAGGTCTCGATCGCATTGGGTTGGGAGACAAATTCATCAATTGCTCTCTCTGCTCGTTGCCACAAGAAGTCCGATCGCGAGTACGATATCTCTATTCCATTTGAGGAAGTAGAGGCAAAGGCGATCGCTTCCCACTCTCGCTCCATTTGTTGCCAAAGTTCCCCCGAATTAACCTCCATTAAGGATTTTGACGGATTGGCAACACATTCTAATTCACTTTGTTGTGAAGATGTCCCCTCTCCTGATAAAAAATTGGTGATATCTTGGTGAGAAGGCAGAGAAGACCATTCGTTCATCTTGACCAATCCTCAAATCAAGACTCTCTTAATATATCTTAACAAAGCGATCGCACCCTCGTTCGCAGAGATGATATGCAGAATTGCGAGTAGAATATATAGTAATGGCGTTCTCGCAGTGACCAAAAATGAGCAAGAAAATTCAATTACTTTTTAAAATCGCGCTCTGTGTTTTGGGGGCGTGGTTGTTATTTGATATTATTGCTCATTTCATTGTCGAAGTGCTTTGGTTTAGGGAACTCAACTATCTTCCCGCCTTTTTTGTTCGCTTTAGAACTCAAGCGAGTTTATGCGCGATCGCCAGTTGTCTTTCCTCTATTTTTTTATTGGCGAATTTGCGCCTTGCTCATGCTCTCAAACACCCTTCTGATGATAGTCGCGATCGCCTTCAGCACCAGAACCTTCAACACCAACACGAAATAGCCTCAATTCCCACTCCCTTTTCCTTAAAAGAATCCATTTTACAAAGTCGCCAAAATGCGATCGTTAAGGCAGCTTCTCCACCCATTTCCGAACGTTTTTCCCTGTCTTTAAACTGGCTCTTTTTAGCCGTACTGAGCTTGGGCAGCGTACCGGGATTAATCGTCATTCACTATGGTAGAATTACTCTCGACTACTGGCAGCCCAACCTTGCTTTAGCCAAAGTTACTCCTCCTTTACCGACCCCCTTCGATCTGCCCGCCATTGGCAATATCCTCAGAGAAAGTATCGGTCAGGGATGGGGTATTCATTGGCAATGGCTGCTTTTAGCGGCCTCGGTGGTCTTATTTTTGTTCGAGGGGACATTTTTTGCCACGGCGATCGCCATTCTTCTCAGCCTTCTCTTTGGTTTAACTCTCGCGGGAAATTGGACGAGAATCCTTGAATTTTTCGCCGCAACTCCCTTTTATCACTTAGATCCGCTTTATCATCTCGATATTAGTTTTTATCTTTTTCGCTTACCTTTGTGGGAACTGCTTTATTTTTGGTTGGGCGGTCTTTTTCTTTATAGTTGGGCTGTTTGCACCCTCATTTATTGTCTGTCAGGCAATAGCTTATCTCACGGGAAATTTTCGGGCTTTTCGCGAGAACAATTGCGTCACATTGATATCTTGGGCGGATTAGTCATGTTTGCCCTCGTCTTCTATCATTGTCTCGCCGGACTCAAATTAGTTTATTCGACACGTGGCGTAACCTATGGGGCAAGTTATACCGATCTTCGGGTTCAACTCCCCGTAGAAATTTTTTCCGGTATTATTGCCGGGGCGGTTGCACTCTGGTTATTTTATCGAGGTTTCTATCATCTCAAACGCGATCGCCAGTTTGCTCGAATTCGCCATCCCCTCACCATTATTTTATTGTCGCTTTATGTCGCCATTTTCCTATCTGGGGAAGTCGCAGAAAATTTCGTTCAACGCCTCAACGTACAACCCAACGAACTCGAGCGAGAAACCCCTTATCTCGAACGCAATATCAGCGAAACTCGTGCAGCCTTTGCCCTCGATCGCATCGATGCGAGAACATTCGACCCTCAAGATAGTCTCGATTTAGAAACGCTACAAAATAATCGCTTAACCATTGAAAATATTCGTTTGTGGGATACTCGCCCTCTCCTCAAAGCGAACCGTCAATTACAAGAAATTCGGCTTTATTATAGTTTTTACGATGCCGATATCGATCGTTATACCATGCAAATTCGCCATAACGAAGTCGGTCAAAAACAAGAAAAACAAAAGCAGCAAGTCCTGATTTCCGCTCGAGAATTAGATTACAATCAAGTTCCAGAAATCGCTCAAACTTGGGTCAACAAACATTTAGTTTATACTCACGGCTATGGTTTTACACTCTCTCCCGTGAACAAGGTCGATCGCGGTGGTTTGCCCGCTTATTTCGTCCAAGATATTGCCACCAAAGAAGAAGGTGGGGCGCTCCGTTTCGCCAATGATATTATTCGTGACAGCATTCCCATCGGCAAACCGAGAATTTACTTTGGCGAGTTGAGCGATACCTATATTATGACCAATAACAGAGTCCAAGAATTAGACTTTCCGAGCGGTCAAGAGAATGCTCAAAATATTTATGATGGTCTTGCCGGAGTACCCTTAAATTTCTTCTGGCGACGTTTGATTTTTGCGGAATATCTCAAAGATTGGCAAATGTTATTTACCCAGAATTTCACAGACGAGACTAAAGTTCTCTTTCGTCGTAATATTAACCGCAGAATTCGTCAAATTGCGCCTTTTTTACGCTATGATAGCGATCCTTATTTAGTCACCGCCGATACAGGAGAAGAAGAATCTCGGCGGGTGGGCAATTATTTATATTGGATGATTGATGCTTATACAACCAGCGATCGCTATCCATATTCCGACCCCGGAGAACGAAAATTTAACTATATTCGCAATCCGGTCAAAGTTGTAGTTGATGCTTATAATGGGGCAGTTAATTTTTATGTTGCCGATCCTGACGATCCGATTATTCAAACATGGCAAAAAATTCTTCCTAATTTTTTCCAACCTCTCGCAGAAATGCCAGAAAATTTACGCCAACACATTCGCTATCCTACTGATTTTTTTAGCATTCAATCGGAACGGCTGTTAACTTATCATATGACAGATCCAAAGGTCTTTTATAATCGCGAGGATCAATGGCAAATTCCCCAAGAAATTTATGGAGATGAATTGCTACCCGTGCAACCCTATCATTTGATTATGCGGTTGCCCGAGGAAAAAAATGAAGAATTTATTCTCCTTCATCCCTATTCTCCGCGATCGCGTCCCAATTTAATTGCTTGGCTGGCCGCCCGTTCTGACGGCGATCGCTATGGTAAATTATTACTTTATCAGTTTCCCAAACAAAAGTTAGTGTTTGGAATTAGCCAAATTGAAGCACTTATTAATCAAGATCCCACCATCTCCCAACAAATTTCGCTTTGGAATACCCAGGGATCTCGTATCAGTCAGGGCAATCTTTTAATTATTCCCATTGAAGATTCTTTATTGTATATCGAACCTTTATATTTAGAAGCCGAACAAAATAGCGTTCCGACTTTAGCACGGGTGATTGCAATCTACGAAAATAAAATTGTTATGGCTGATACTTTAGAGCGAGCATTTAAAGAATTGTTTGCACCTCAAGAGGAGACGACAGAAGCAATTATCCGCTCGCTAGACGAGCTAAACGAGGGTTTATTAGAAGGAGTCACGCCTTAAACAATTTTATCTCATTACCTGTTTTTTGATGTTCTTGTCGAGATGTTCCATTCAACATCCCGACAGGATTGCACAAGAGTTTAAAAACGAGCTTATTTATTTCCGTCGTGGAAATTTTCTCGCTTAGGAGGCTTATTGAAGCGATCGATTAAGTTTGTAAGTTCTTGATTTTGAATTTTTAAAAATTCGATAATTTTTTGTTCCTCCTCTTCTCGCATTTCATTGAATTTAAGATCGAAATCATCAATGTTCAAAGCGAGTTGAAAGTTGTCGTTTCCGATCTGAGTTATGGGCGGATGTTAGTGTTACCCAACGATCTCGAAGACAGCATTCAAGATAATTTTTCTGTTGCTGAAGCCGTCCGTTTATCTGCCAGTTTGCCCTTGTTTTTTGAACCGGGAGAAATTCAAGGTCGTACCATTGTCGATGGTGGTGTTTTCAGTCGGTTTCCTATCTGGATCTTTGATGTCGATCTCCAACAACGATCGCAGGCTAAATGCCCGCGCTGGCCAACTTTTGGGTTACGAATTTTGGAGAAGAAAACCCAGCCCGATCGCATTGAAAACCTTTATGATATTGCTAAAGCGATTTTACAAACCTCTGGAGTCGCCCGAGACGAGTACGATATCCAACAAACGTGGCGAGATCGCATTATTGAAATCGATGTTGCCTCTGTTGGGACGAGTTCGACAGAATTCAATTTAAGCGACGAGCAAAAAATCGCCTTGTATTGTTTAGGATATCAGCGTACCAAAGACTTTTTCTTAACAGAATGGAACTGGCACAAACACCTCGAAGGACGTGGTTACAATCCCGATCTTGGCCAACAGGAAGTAAGGTCAGTATTACCCTTGAGTGCCAATTAATCTTCAATTTCTGGTAACGGTAAAGTGACGGTGAATGTTGTCCCTGCATTCACTTCACTTTGTATCGCGATCGCGCCTTCATAAATATCTACGGCTCTTTTCACAATCGTTAAACCCAAACCCGTACCGCTAATATCTCCCACATTTTTGGCACGATGAAAGGATTCAAATAAATGCGGAATATCTTCTGGAGGAATCCCCAAACCGCGATCTTCCACTTGGAAAATAACCTCGCGATCGCGAACCCTAATATTCAACTTGATGGGTGTATCCTCCGGGGAATATTTTATTGCATTTGATAACAAATTTGTCAAGATATAACGTAATAAATTTTCGTCGGCAATAATATTGTGATTGGTTTCTTCTCCTTCATCAAAAACAATTTGGTGTCGATTGTCATCGATCGCTTGGATCTCTGCCAGCAATTCCCAACAAAATACTTTTAAATTCAAGGAAGCAGGAGAAAATTCAATTTTTCCTGCTTCTGCCCGACCGAGAATTAAGATATCATTAAGGAGTTGAAGAATGCGATCGCTCGCCCGCAATAAGCGATCGAGTTGTTGTTGTTTTTGTTCTTCTGTCAGTCTCTGACTGTAATATTTTTGCAGTTTCGCCGAAGCCATAATTACCGTTAAAGGCGTGCGAAATTCGTGAGAGGCAATCGAAATAAAATTCGACTTGAGTTCGCTTAATTCCCTTTCTTTTTCTAACGCATGGCGAATATCATTTTCAGCTTGTTTGAGATCGCTAATATCTCGTCCCACGGCTTGAATTTCGATAAGCTGTCCTTGGGTATTGAAAAAACCGCGATCGACCCACTGTTGAACTCGCATTGTCCCATCTGGCGACAAGGTACGAATTTCGCAAGTATAAACGGGATTCTCTGGACGCAACAGGGCATATTGTCGATCTAGTTTTTCTAAATCTTCGGGAAGAACATCCGGCAACCATTTGCGATTAATGATATTTTGCCGATCGCAATTAAAATAGCGACAATAGGCATCATTAACAAAAATCAGCGTGCCATCAATGCGATAACGACAGATCAATTCTGTTTGATCTTGCACGATCGCCCGATAGCGTTCCTCACTCTTTCTTAACTCTTCTTCGGTTCGCTTGCGATCGTCGATTTCGAGAATAGAACCAACACACTCAATCGGATTTCCTTCTTCATCTCGTATTAACTTGACTTCATCTCGCAGCCACCGATACTGGTTATCTTGATGTAAAAAGCGATATTCGTAAATGCAATGATCGCAGACAAACAATTGTTGGAGTTCGGTCAAAATATGCGGCACATCTTCCGGATGGAGGCGATCGTGCCAAAAGCTGGGATTTTGCAACCATTCTTGAGGAGAATAGCCCAATACTTCCTCAATATTTTCACTGACAAATGTTGTGGGGAAGCGCTCGTCATCGGCACGACAACTATAAATGACTGCCGGACTCGAGACCAGCAAATATTCAAAGCGTTCTCGAATCTTTTGCAATTGCATTTCTGCCTGCTTGCGATCGCTAATATCCTGCCCGATCGCGATCGCCGTTCCATTGGAAAGACCCACAACAGCCCATGAGGTATCGATCTCACTCCCATTCCTCACTTGCATTTTAAAGTCTTGCCATTGGGGATTTACCGAGCGAAGACATTCACGAAATTGCCGATAAATTTCCGGATTCTGGTAGCATTCTGCCAAGATGTCGCGATCGCTGCATTCTGCCAACGACCAACCTGTAGTGTTTTCCCATGCTCGGTTTACCCATTGCTGCCGACCGTGGCGATCGAATAATATCAGCATCACGGGAATGCTATCAAAAATCGCCTGTAAAAATTCTTTTTGTTGTTTGAGTTCTGCCCGAGCGTTCCCTTCTTGAATAGCAACAGTTAAATACTCTCCCACCTCTGTTAAGGTCGCAATCTCTGACTGGGTCCAATCATGAGGTTCAAAAGAATGCAAACCGATCAGTCCGATTGCCCGTTCCGAATATTGCAAAGGGACGTAGAGTAAGGCTCGCGTATTCTTGGCGAGAAAACGATCGCGCAATTCCTGCAAGCATTCTTCTTGGGTCACATCAGCAACAACAACGCTCTGTTTGGCTGCCAATTGGGAGCGATAAGGGTCGATCGCTAATTGTTGAATAGGAGTGAGATGGGGTGGCACGGATTGATGTAAAACCGGACAGTATCCCTCTTTATTGAGAGGAGCATAGAGAACGCGCAGATGCGGAAAAGCCTTGCCAATTTGGGCGATCGCGTATTCAAGAGTCTGCGTTACCGTCATTCCGGTATTAATAGAGTTCAAAATGCGATTGTGCAGGTCTTGACGGCGGCGATTTTCTTCTAATACCTGCCATGCTTCCTTGCGATCGCGAATATCTTCGACAATACTCAGAGCATATTGAGGAATACCAACGCGATCGGCAACCACAGAATAGGTTACATTTAACCAAATCTCTTGCCCATCTTGCCGCAGGTAGCGTTGTTCGAGGGAATAATTCTGAATTTCTCCTGCCAGCATTTGATGATAAGTTTCTCGCTGTCGCAGCCAATCTTCAGGATGGGTGATTTGCTTCGATGTTAACTGCAACATTTCCGCAACAGAATAGCCGAGTAAATCGCAAAACTTTTCATTGGCAGTAATATATTGTCCTGTCAGTTCTGTGAGGGTAATTCCAACAGCAGCTTGTTCAAAAAGAGAGCGAAAGCGAGCTTCGCTATTTTGTAAGGAAAGGGTACGATCGCGGACTTTGGCTTCTAGGGTTTCGTTCAATTGACGCAGTTGTTCTTCACTCAAGCGCAAGGCTTCTTCTGCTTTAACGCGATCGCTAATATCTCGTCCAACGGCTTGATATTCGAGCAAGTTCCCCTCGCGATCGAAGATGGCGCGATCCGTCCATTGCTGCCAAGCGATAGTCCCATCGGGTCGCAAGGCTTGATATTCAGAAGTAATAACGGGATTTTCTGGAGTCAATGTCTGTAGGATTTTTTGCACTCTAATACGGCCGACTTCTGGCATCAAAGCGAGAAAAGATTTACCGATGAGTTCTGGCTTAGAGCGCTGAAAATAGCGACAATAGGCCTCGTTAACAAAAGTGAGGGTACTGTCTGGCAAAAAACGGCAGATCAATTCGGTTTGCGCTTCGAGAATGTCCCAATAGCGAATTTCACTGGCTTTGAGCGCTGCTTCAGTTTGCCGTAATTGCATTTCCGTAGAGGCGCAATGGTCGCTATCGAGGAGATTGGTTTCTATGAATTGCCAAATCCTCTGACGCGCAATCGCACCAACGATCGCGCCTCCTGCATCGATTAGGGGGATTGCAGGGAAATGATGCTGACGAAAAAGGGAGAGGAGTTGGGGTAAATCCACAATGTCCGAGGTTTGATACGCGATCGCTTTTCTCACGGCCTCTTGAATGGGTCTTGCGTGCCAATCTCGATGACCGACCATAAAAGCGATCGCTTCTCGTTCCGTCAACAATCCCAACAGTGGCGATCGATGGGCATCGGATTCGGTCACAAACAGATAATCTCGGGTCAGAGTCGTTTCCTCGGGATGCAGCCACGGTTCGATCGCTTGAGCCAATACAGTATCTGCGGAAACAATCGGAGGAGAGCGATCGATCGCTTGGTTAAGAATATCGAGAAAACGGTCTGCCATGATCAATTATTTGTGATTCTAAATCCTAAAGTTTATTTTTAGGAGAATTTAATGAGAATTTGTTAATGATGGATATCTCTATATTTTTATTTTTACCTAATTTTGTCCGGACTATTACAAGAAGTCATTTTGGCATGACAATTGTTATTTTTAGTTGCAAATTTATAAATTTTTATAACTAGAAGAGTTTCCCTTGCTTGATTCTGTGTGCGATTTAGGTTAAGCGATCGTTGGCTATTGCGAGAGATTTGAGAAGCATAAAAAAGGACACAAAATTTTGCGCCCGAAAGAATAATTTACGTGGTTTTCTCGATAAAAACTAGCGAGATTGGTTGGCTTTTGTATCGCGGACGGCTGCCCAAAAAAGCAAGCCCGTCAGAGGAATGCTGACGGCGAGGATAATTGCGGTTATTGTGGTTCCATAGGTGGGGTGTCCGTAAGAAAGTTCAAAAATCGAACCCACCCCCGCGATCGCGCAAATACAGCAAGCAGCCAACAAAATTCCGCTTTTTGGTGTCATTCCCATAATATTTTTCTTGGATTTAAGTAACGGGTTTAACGGCATTGACTGAAAAATTATGCTTTTTCAGTTCCTCTGCCAAGACTAAATTATTTTCGACGCGATCGACAAAGAGAACTCCCGTTAAGTGATCCATCTCGTGTTGAATGACCCGGGCTAAGAGTCCATCAGCTTTGATTTTCTGGGGTCTGCCATTTTCATCTTTATAGGTCACTTCGATCGCCTTGGGGCGCGTCACATCTAAATAGACCCCCGGAATGCTCAAGCAACCTTCCTCAGCACCGCATAATTCTTGACTGGCAGCAATAATTTTAGGGTTAATTAAAATTAAGGGTTCGTTGTCGGGGTTGTCGGGTTCGCAGTCAATAACAATCAGTTGCTTGTTAATGGCGACTTGAGGAGCAGCCAAGCCAATACCATCAGAACTATACATGGTTTGTAACATTTCCCGAGCCAATTGGCGCACGCTTTCATCTACCTTGGCAATGCGTTTGGCGGGTTGACGCAAAACGCGATCGCCGAGATGGTGAATATCGAGGGGAGGATTTTTTAACTTTTTCTTGGCAACGGCAACAGCAGAGGGCATAAGCAATGCAAAATTTAAAATTCAAAATAACGTTGTCTTTCTTATCATCTTAACAGTTCGCAATTAATTCGCGAAGTTAACTTCTAATAGTCCGGGAGGGGGGAGGATTTCCACGCGTCTTGCGGAGATATCCACGACGGGGACTATTGCAGGGACAAAAGGAATTAACACAGTTGACGATGGTGTCTTCTTCCTTTTGACAGATTTTTCTGTCAAGTCAGATAGAGTTGCGAAATTGGCATGATTTAAGGTCACTTCTAACAAGTCGTTGCCTGCCGTATAAATATCTGTTACTGTCCCGATCGCTTCCCCGGTAGACTGGACAATGACTTCTAACCCCAACAGATCGGCGACGTGATATTCATCGGCGGCCAAAGCCGGGCGATCGCTGGGATCGACGAGAAATTTTGCCCCGCGCAGGCTCTCGGCTTGATTGATATCCTCAATCCCCGCTAATTTGATGACATAGAGTTTTTTCCCGGGGAGCGATCGCCCAGATAATAATTCAACTTGTTGGGGATGAGAGGTCTGGGGGAGTTGTAGCCATCGCGGCCCGGGTTGCACAAATCTTTCGGGAAAATCCGAGTCGGGATAAACCCGCAATTCCCCTTTCAAACCCTGTGGGGCAACAATTTTGCCAACTTCTAACAATTTCATTCTGGTGACTGGTGACTGGTGACTGGTGACTGGTGACTGGTGACTGGTGACTGGTAACTGGTGACTGGTGACTGTTTTCTCAAAGTCTGTAAGAAAAACTCTTCTAAAGAGGGACGGGTTAAATTCATGCCGATCAAATGGGCATCGATCGCTTTTAAGTGGCTGAGAAATTCTTGGGGATTCCCAACGAGTTCCCCTTGCCAGCCCGATTGCCCAAACTCCATATCTTTTAAATGAGTTTCTAAGTCTTTTGCCGTACCGCCTTTACCTTGGACGCGATAGCGATCGCCGGTGCCTAAGAGTTCATTAAGAGTACCAGTGCAGAGTAATTCTCCGTGCTCTAAAATGGCAATGCGATCGCAAATTTGCTCGACATCTGCCAAAATGTGGGAATTGAAAAAGATCGTTTTGCCGTGACTTTTTAAGGACAAAATAATCTCGCGCACGCGATAGCGCCCGATGGGATCGAGACCGGACATGGGTTCGTCAAGAAAGAGAATATCGGGATTATTAATTAAAGCCTGAGCCATGCCCACCCGTTGCAGCATTCCCTTAGAATACTGGCGCATGGGCTTCTTTTTCGCCGTATAAGTATCTAATTCCACCCAATCCAATAACTCGGGAATGCGCTGTTTCTGGACTTGCTGGGAAATGCCAAATAAAGCCGCCGCATGCTGTAGGAATTCCCAAGCTGTGAGATAGTCATAAAAATAGGGATTTTCCGGTAAATAGCCAATGCGCTGCCGCGTGGCGCGATCGCCGATGGGATTGCCCAAAAGTGTCGCCCGTCCAGAGGTTCGGCGCACCAGTCCTAGTAAAATTTTCAGGAAGGTGGTTTTGCCCGCACCGTTAAGACCCAGCAAGCCAAAGGTTTCGCCTTCATACACCGTGAGGCTGATACTTTTTAGGGATTCGATAACGAGATCGAACCAAAAGCCCGTCCGATACGCTTTCTTGAGTTCCCAAACCTGCACGACGGGAGGGCGATCGCGGTGAGCATCGCTGTTTTGATTTTCCGGTTCTTTCTCTATCCCGGGGCGATCGGGGATTGATTCCATAACGATGCAGATGCAACTATCTAAGATTCACATTCATTATCTTAAACGCTCTTGCGAAAAATCCTGAAGTTTGACAGGCTGTCTTTTGACAAGGCACTTAAGATTTCCAACGATCTTAAGGCAGCTTACTGCATGAAAATAAAGAGGAGACTCACCGTGAAAAAATTTCTATCAACGTTATTGTGTTTAGTTTTGGTCGCAACTGCGTTCTTTGTTGCAAAACCTGCTTTTGCGGGAGATGCCGCTAAGGGAGCCGCGATTTTTAGCGCCAATTGCAATGCTTGCCATTTGGGTGGTAAAAATGTCATTATTCCTACCAAAACCCTGAGTAAGAATGATTTAGAAAAATATGGCAAATATAGCTTGGAAGCAATTAAAACGCAAGTCACCAATGGAAATGGCCCTATGCCTCCGTTTCGAGGTCGCCTGACGGCAGAGCAAATTGAAGATGTGGCAACCTATGTTTTAGCTCAAGCTGACAAAGGCTGGTAATATCAATTCACAATAGGGACGTTTCTCGTAATGTCCCTATTCGATCGTAATTTTATTGTTAGCTTTGTTATCTTAGGTAATGAAATCCACCTTGAGAATTATTTAAGTCGGGGCGATCGCAGGCAATATCGGCTTCATCTTCACCAGGAGCCCAACTTTTCAAATCGTCGTTTGTTGGCTGCATCGAACGATTGGATTCACAAATTGCACTGAGAATAATCATTTCACCTTGGTTTTGCCCGGAAAAACCGATCCCCACCAATCCTAAATACGCACGTAAAGCCGATTCTTTGGGAAGAGCTCCATTCACGATACTTTGTCCGTTATTTTGGGTCGCGATCGCATAACGATAGCGTTTTGTTTCAATTTGAATTCCCATTGCTAAAGCCGGAAGTTCGGTGGCAAAATTTCCTTCTTCAAGATAATAAATTTGTTGACCCCGCACGATCGCACCAATATTCATTCTGGCTTCGGCTTGTTTGGCTTTATTAACTTGTCCGAGCATGGAAGGATAAGAAATAGAAGCTAAAATCCCAATAATAATAACAACAACCAAAACTTCAATTAATGTAAAACCGCGATCGCAATGAGACCTCTTGCGAAAATAAGCTAATAACGTTTTTGAAAATGGAGCGTTCATCTTAATTTTCCTCCCTCTTCCGCCCCTACTTCTATTTTCGTCCAGCCGCAAAAAAAAGCGTACATTTTGCTATAAAAAGTTACAAAAATTCAGGAGTTCTCGGTTTTGAGCGAACGCGATTTAAAATTGCGGGGGCGATCGCTTCCAACTCTAAAACCTGTTTGGCGGCTCCGAGGGCGATCGCTTCTTTAGGCATACCAAAGATAATACAACTGGCTTCATTTTGTGCGATCGTATGACCTCCCGCCGAGGCGATCGCCTGCATTCCTTTTGCTCCATCCCGTCCCATTCCCGTCAGTAACACCCCTAAAACTGCACCGCGATAATATCGAACTGCGGACTCAAACAAAACATCAATTGACGGGCGATGGCTGCCCCGCGATCGTGAAGAATAATGAAATCGTCCCTTCCCGTCCAATTCCAAATGCAATCCTTCGGGAGGAAAATAAATCGTTCCCCCGCGAGGGACTTCCCCCACATTGGCAACCCGTGCGGTTAATTGACAATGACTATTCAACCATTCCAACAAGCCCGGCAAGAAACCCCGTGTAATGTGCTGTACGCAAACGATCGGTACGGGAAACGCAGCAGGAAACGCGGAAAAAATCATTTTTAATGCTTGAGGTCCGCCAGTTGATGCACCGATCGCGATAAGTTTGGTTGGAGAAGCGATCGTAGAAGTAGGAGAGGAGGGAGAGAGAGGAGAAGCGGAAGAAGCGATCGTAGAAGTGGGAGAAGTGGGAGAGAGAGGAGAAGTTTGTTTTGGAGTTTTGCGAAAAACTTTGACTCCGGAAAGGATGCGAATTTTAGTAATGAGGGCTTGTTTGATGGCTTCATAGTCCTCAATTCCAGCCGCAGGAGGTTTGGGAAAAACATCCAATGCACCCGCTTCCAACAACTCAAAAACGTTATGGCGATCGTCATCTCCCACGGAAGCACTCACCGCTAAAATAGGACGAGGATCTGTCGCCAATATCTCCTTAGTTAACTCCAAACCATTCATCTTGGGCATATGTAAATCCGTACAGATGACATCCGGTTGAGTTTGGGTAATTAGAGGTAATGCTTCTATCCCCGTCGTTGCCGTCCCTACTACCTCGATATCGTTAGAAGTGTTGAGAATGCGTTTGAGAATGGCGAGGGCAATGGGAGAATCTTCAACAATGAGGACTTTGATTTTCAACGGTTTTCTTAAACCAATCTTTTTAAAGTATTGAGGAGGACTTCGCGATCGAAGGCTCCTTTTGTAATATACGCATTGGCTCCCGCTTCAACCCCTCTTCTTTTGTCTTCATCGGAAGCCAGAGAGGTGACTAAAATAATGGGCAATTCATTATATTCAGGATTTTGACGGATGCGGGCAGCCAATTGCAAACCGTCGAGATTGGGCATTTGCACGTCGGAGATGACAGCATCAAAACGACCGTTTCGTAATTTATTAAATCCATCCAGCCCATCGACGGCGGTAGTCACATCATATCCTGCCGCCTCGAGAATGCGCTTTTCTTGGGTGCGAATGGTGATAGAATCTTCCGCAAGGAGGATAGCGGGCTTTTTTTGTACAGTGGCGATCGCCGTTTGAGAAGTCGCGCGAGAAAGGCGACCTTGTTGAACCGATCGCAATAAATCCGAGGGATTGAGGATTGTACACACGTCTCCTGTTCCCAAA
Organism: Spirulina sp. LEGE 11439; assembly: GCF_059821285.1. NCBI lineage: Bacteria > Bacillati > Cyanobacteriota > Cyanophyceae > Spirulinales > Spirulinaceae > Spirulina > Spirulina sp. LEGE 11439. The sequence goes on along the minus strand of NZ_JCAMRX010000018.1, from coordinate 81,111 downwards.
ATTGTCGCCCCAGAAACATTTCGCACTCGTTTTAAAAGTTGGCTTTGGGGTTTGAGGACAACTTCTTGAGTATCTAAAAGTTCGTTAACTAAAAGTCCCAAGCGCTCTTCTCCCATTTCCAGCAAAATACAGGGCATTCCTGCGGAATTGTCGAGGGAAGACGAGTCTCCTGCCAATTCGAGTAAGGCGGCTAGATGGACGACGGAAACCGCCTGCCCCTCTAAAGCAATGGTTTCTCGTCCTTCGAGGGTAAAAATGTCTTGGGAGGCAACAAAAAAGGTGGTTTGTACGGCTTCAAGGGGAATGGCATGAACGATCCCGCAAACTTTCACTAAGAGGACGCTAGCCGTGGCTAAAGTCGTCCCCAAGAGCAGACGGAAGCGAGTCCCCTGTCCGGGGGTGGATTCTACTTCAATCCTGCCTTTCAGTTGCTCGATATTGGTTCGGACGATATCCAAACCTACGCCGCGTCCCGATACTTCTGTCACGTCGGTGCGGGTGGAAAATCCGGGAAGAAAAATGAGATTGTAGAGTTGCGATCGCGTCCAGTTGGCTAATTCTTCTTCGCGATAAAGTCCTCGGGCGATGGCGGTGCGCTTAATTTTTTCAGCATCGAGTCCCCGCCCGTCGTCAGCAATTTCGATCGCGATCTGGCTGGCAGTTTGAGCGCTTTTCAGCCAGAGAGTTGCTGTCGGAGATTTTCCTATTTTTTCCCGTTCTGTAGGGGATTCAATGCCGTGATCGATCGCATTGCGAAGGAGATGAATGAGCGGATCTTTCATCTCTTCGAGAATGCGTTTATCGGCGTGGGTTTCTCCACCTTCAACAATCAAATCGATCGCTTTTCCTTGCGATCGCGCTAAATCTCGCACCATGCGAGGAAAGAAATTAAAAAGATTAGAGAGAGGCAATAAGCGCAAAGTACGAACGCGATCTTCTAAGTTAGTCGCAATGAGGTCGAGGCGAGATGAATGCTCTCGGGTGGCAGAAGTGAGGTGGTGGAGGCGCGTTTCAATCTGTTCTGTGAGATTTTGGGCTTTGTCATCGGTTTTGATGTAAGAGCGAGGGGCAGTTTTTGCGATCGCCAAATCTTGCTTGGATGCGAGAGAGGCTTGTTTTTGCCATTCTTCCCAAAGCGATCGCAATGCCTCGATCTCGTTGGCAATACAAGCAATTCTGATGCGCGTAACGCTAAGCTCTCCAGTTTGCGTCACGAGGTCATCAAGATGACGAGTCGCCACGCGAATAGTATCAATACGGTAAGGAGTATGAGATGTCACATTTTCAGCAGCATGGGGCAGAAAAGATGATTCTGCCTTCTCTTCTTCGCCAGTTTCCTCAGCTTCTTCCGTTTCCCTAACTGGTGACTGGTGACTGGTGACTGGTGACTGGTGTAGGGACGTTGCATGCAACGTCCCTACTGGTGACTGGTGACTGGTGACTGGTGACTGTTCTTCTGCTCCCATCAGCATTGCTAAGACTTGAAGTGTTTTAATGCCACTGGGATTGCCTGTAACAGCTTCGCGGACGAGATTGGCGATCGCATCTAACCCCTGATAAAGGCGATCGCAGAGTGCGGGAGTGAGATGCTGTTGTCCCTGTTGAATTTGTCCGAGGAGATGTTCGATTTGATGAATCAGGCTTTCTACATCCTTCACCCCGAGCATTCGCGAATCTCCTTTGAGGCTGTGTGCCTCTCGCAGCAATTCTTCTAAAGGAGCGATATCCTCGGGGTGTTGTTCGAGGAGAAGCAAACCCGCCTCGAGTTTTTGCAAATGTTCCTCGCTGGCAGTTTTATATAAATTTCGCAGTTCGTCGTCTTCAATAAACATCATTGGTTATTGGTTATTTGTTGTTGGTTGTTGGTTATGCCAATCAAATCATTTCTTTTAAAAATTGCGTCGCTTCGTTGAGTTTCTGAGTTCCCAATTTCGTTTGACCGATCCCGCTCGCACTTTCTCGAGCACCCTGATTAATTGCATTCATAGCATGTACTACTTGCTGAATGGCGGCAGCTTGTTGTTTGATATTGAGGGAAATTTGTTGATTGTTTAAAACCACATTATTTACGGCATTGGCAACACCGGAAAAAGTATCCGCCGTTTCTCGAGCGATTTTGACATTACTATCAACTGTTTTCGTCCCTTCATCCGTCACCATCACTGTTGAATTAATGGCGTGTTGAATATCGCTGACTAAATCGTTAATTTTTTGGGCTGATTGTTTGCTGCGATCGGCAAGTTTACGAATTTCCGTGGCAACCACAGAAAAGCCTTTACCGTGTTCTCCTGCTCGCACGGCTTCTACGGCAGCATTCAGGGCCAGCATATTCGTTTGATTGGCCAGATCCGAAACCAGTTGGGAGATACTGCCGATTTCTGTCGTTTGTTCGCTCAAAAGTAAGATTTGTTCGGCGATCGCCCCGACTTTATTCTTTAATGCGTTCATTCCTTCTAAAGATTGTCCCACCGCACGAGTGCCACCATCGGCTAAACTAAGGACTTGTTGGGCAGTATTGGCGGCAGCTTCGGCTTGTTCGGCAGACTGACGGGAAGAAGCCCCCAGTTCGTCCATTGTAGTCGTCGTTTGATTGACTGAGGCGGCTTGTTGGCTGGCGGTGCGCTCTTGTTCGTCAATCGTCGCTGCAATTTGACTAGAGGAGGAAGCAAGAATGCGAACGCTATAGTGTAATTTGAGAACGATTTTACGAATCGTTAGTCCAATTAAGATTAAGAAGACGCAGTTCGCTATAAAAACAAAAATGGCCACACTTTTAGAAAAGTTTATATTGTTCTGGGTTAATAGTTCTGCTGAAAAAACTGCACCATTGGCCAAGTCCCAAAATCTCTCGCTCTCTTCAAGTACGAGATCGGGTTGGATTAACTGTTCTCGAAAGCGTTGGATTTGTGCGGATAGTTTCTTCCACTCCTGTTCCATTACCATCATTTTAGCCTGAAAATCCGGATTGTTAGGAGGTGGAAGTTTTAATGTTTTTGAGCCGTTAACCAAGCCGAAAAGAATTTGTTCGACTTCGCTAATTTGTTGGTCTGCACTTGATTGAACCAATTCTAGTTTAACAATTCTTTGGCTTTTTCCTCGGACAATACCAACAAAATTAATAATTCTCCCATCGGCTGTCGTTCGATCGATCGCGCTATAAATTGCTGCCAGATTAAAAAGAGCAAAAAGACACAGAAAAACAATGAGTAGATAGAGTTGATGAATAATTCGCATTTTTTTCATGGTTTTCTAATCACGGCTAACTCCTTAACGATAATTTAGGACTCTAATCAAATCATTTCTTTTAAAAATTGTGTAGCTTCGTTGAGTTTCTGAGTTCCCAATTTCGTTTGACCGATCCCGCTCGCACTTTCTCGAGCACCCTGATTAATTGCATTCATAGCATGTACTACTTGCTGAATGGCGGCAGCTTGTTGTTTGATATTGAGGGAAATTTGTTGATTGTTTAAAACCACATTATTTACGGCATTGGCAACACCGGAAAAAGTATCCGCCGTTTCTCGAGCGATTTTGACATTACTATCAACTGTTTTCGTCCCTTCATCCGTCACCATCACTGTTGAATTAATGGCGTGTTGAATATCGCTGACTAAATCGTTAATTTTTTGGGCTGATTGTTTGCTGCGATCGGCAAGTTTACGAATTTCCGTGGCAACCACAGAAAAGCCTTTACCGTGTTCTCCTGCTCGCACGGCTTCTACGGCAGCATTCAGGGCCAGCATATTCGTTTGATTGGCCAGATCCGAAACCAGTTGGGAGATACTGCCGATTTCTGTCGTTTGTTCGCTCAAAAGTAAGATTTGTTCGGCGATCGCTCCCACTTTGTTTTTTAATGCGTTCATTCCTTCTAAAGATTGTCCTACCGCACGAGTGCCGCCATCGGCTAAACTAAGGGCTTGTTGGGCAGCATTGGCAGCGGCTTCGGCTTGTTCGGCAGACTGACGGGAAGAAGCCCCCAGTTCGTCCATTGTGGTCGTTGTTTGATTGACTGAGGCAGCTTGTTGGCTGGCGGTGCGCTCTTGCTCGTCAATTGTCGCCGCAATTTGACTGGAAGATAGAACTAAAGTGCTAATGGTGTGGTTCATATTGTGCGTCGCTTTGTTAATAATCCAACATCCTAATATAAAAGTGAGGATGATAGAAAGCGATACCGAGATTAAAACCAGAAGACCCAAATTATTCAATGCCACTTTTTCGTGATTTTGGGTTTGCCGCACAATCTCAATCTCTCGATCTCTAAATATCTCGAATAAAGTAACCAGTTCTTCAGCTTGTTTTCTACCTCGGTTGGTTTGCCACTGTAAAATCGCTTGTTCGGTTTGTCCGCGATCGACGAGATCGACAAGATCTTCGTTTGTTGCTTGCAAGCGATCGATCGCTTGTATAATTTTTGCAAAAGTTTCTTTTTGCTGTTCGTCTTCTATGAGATTATTCAATTCAAGGGATAAGTTCTCGGAGGCTTGTTTCGCTTCTCGATAAGATTGCAAGGATACCGAACTTTTTTGCAATAAATATCCGCGTGTTGCTCGAGATAGGGTTTGGGTGTAAGAGGCCAGATCGCCAATTTTTATATTTACATCTATTTTTTCGATAAAATCTTTTGATTTGCGATCGAGAATCTGAACATTCCATAAAACCGCAACCCCCGATACGATCGACAGGATAATGGGAATGGAATAGCCGAAAATAATCCAGTGTCGGAGTTTGAAACTGATTTGTTGTTGAAATTTTAGTTCGTTATTGGGATTAAAGGAAACAATATTCTCTGGTGCGATTTTTTTGGGTGCGTTCATTCTTGTCTTGATTTCTCCTCGTGCGATCGCATTGGCAAAGTTTTTTCAGCGTACTCCATTTTATTCGCTGTTTCTGGAAAGGGCATCCTCAAAAATTAAATTTATTCAAAATTTTTACTGGGTTTATAAAAATAAGTTAGTAAATTTGTTTTTGTGTTATGCGATCGTTATTTTCTCGGCATAATTTTCACTTCAACAGATTCGAGAATATTCATCAGTATAATTACTAAGATATGACGACTAAAATATTAATCTTTACATTGGGATAATAATGAATAACATTAAAAGAAGATATCTTGGCTTCTATTGCCTCATTAACTGCCACTTCGCTAATATAAAATTGCTCTCATACCGCTTCACTTCTAATTGAAGCGCGATCGCGGATAATATTTGGAAATTGTTGCGAAATACTCGCTAAAATCAATTCATGCGATCGCGTTAATCCCCGTTTCAAAAGGGTATATTTTTGCGCCTGCGTCATCTGTCGCCAGAGTTCAAACTGAACCAACTCTGCTTCGATTTGAGTATCAATCGCTTGAGCTTTATAGCCTTGGGAAATCATAATAGTCATCCCTATTCCCCATTATTCTACAAGACTCCTTTGGAACTGGGAATTTGCATCGCCCGACGGGGATCGATCGCAATAGCCATTCGCATTCCCCGGGCAAAGGCCTTAAAGGTAGCTTCGATAATATGATGGGAATTAATTCCGTCTAATTGGCGAATGTGTAACGTCATTTGGGAATGATTGACTACGGCTACAAAAAATTCCCGCACTAACTGCGTATCGTAAGTTCCTACACGCTGGGTGGGAATTTCTAAGCCATAACTCAAATGAGGTCGCCCGGAAAAATCGAGAGTGACTTGTACCAATGCCTCATCGAGAGGGGCGAGAAAATGCCCAAAACGGTGAATTCCCTTGCGATCGCCCAATGCCTGCGCTAAAGCCATCCCTAAAGTAATTCCCACATCCTCGTTAGTATGATGGTCGTCAATTTCAATATCTCCCGTCGCTTCCACCTCCAGATCCAGCAATCCGTGGGAAGAAATTTGCTGGATCATGTGGTCGAGAAAGGGAATACCCGTTTTTGCCGTACATTTCCCCGTCCCATCCAAATTTAAACTCACCCGCACATCCGTTTCCTTCGTTGTCCGATGTACCGATGCAATACGCTCTTTTTGTTCTTCCCAGTTCCCCATAACCAATTCCCCATCACAACAGGTTAGAATTTCGCAATTGCAACTTGTAAGCGGCTCTAATTTTTAAAGTTAGAAGCCCATCTCGAAAGCGAATTGCGATTTGTTATCACATTCCCATGATTTCATAGCCAGAATCAACATAAAGCACTTGCCCGGTCATTCCACTGGCGAGATCGCTGCATAGAAATGTTGCTGTATTGCCCACTTCCTGCTGCGTGACCGTCCGTCGTAGGGGTGCTATTTCTTCCACATGGCGAATCATATCGAGAATTCCTCCCACGGCCGAAGAAGCCAGAGTGCGGATCGGTCCGGCGGAAATGGCATTGACGCGAATATTATGCGGCCCCAACTCGGCTGCTAAATAGCGCACGCTCATCTCTAAAGCGGCTTTGGCGACTCCCATAACATTGTAGTTAGGAATGACCTTGACTCCCCCCAAATAGGTCAGGGTGACGATCGCGCCACCATTCTCTACCATTAACGGTTTAGCGCCTTTCGCCAGCGCATTCAAGGAGTAGCTGCTAATTTCTAGTGCCGTGGAAAATCCCCCTCTGGATGTGGCGCTAAATTCTCCCGTCAAGTCTTCTTTATTCGCAAAGGCCAAACAGTGGATTAAAATATCGAGATTTCCCCACTTTTCGGCAACGGTCTGAAAAACCGACTCGATCTGTTCGTCATCTTGGACATTGCAGGGGACAAACACTGTCGGGTTGAGGGGTGCAACCAAATCTCTAACTTTTTTTTCAAAGCGTCCTTTTTCATCTGGCAAGAAAGTCACGCCCAATTCGGCTCCGGCTGCGTGCAGTTGTTGGGCAATGCCCCAAGCGATAGAGCGATTGTTGGCAATCCCTGTAACCAGTGCTTTTTTTCCCGTTAAATCTAATAACATTGCGATCGCTAAAATTTCTCTCAAATCAATTGACCCAATATTCCAGAGTACAGGGAAGGGGGAACAGTTACCAGTCACCAGTCACCAGTCACCAGTCACCAGTCACCAGTCCCTCGGGAAAATTTACTTATTCCTGATTACCAGCGATCGACACAGATAGGTTAAAGTTATCGATAATCCGAAATCCAAGCTACTTTCAGCAAGAACTTTTTATCTCGAACGTTTGCAATGGAATTTTCCCCAACTCAAACTCAATCTCTAGCATCCGTATTCCGTCAAGTGGGAGGTGGTTCGTTTCCGCCGATTGTGGAAAGCTGCGAGCGAGGTAAAACCATCTTTTTTCCTGGAGACCCCGCCGAGCGCGTTTATTTTCTGCTTAAAGGGGCGGTTAAATTGTCCCGAGTCTATGAAGCAGGAGAGGAAATTACGGTGGCACTCCTACGGGAAAATAGCGTTTTTGGCGTACTTTCCCTGATTGTAGGACAGCGATCCGATCGCTTCTATCATGCCGTTGCTTTTACCCCCGTTGAGTTATTATCCGCTCCCATCGAACAGGTAAAAAAAGCCCTCACTGCTAATCCAGAGTTAGCAATGCTGATGTTACAGGGACTCTCCTCACGGATTTTGCAAACGGAAATGATGATCGAAACTTTGGCACACCGAGATATGGGATCGAGATTGGTCAGTTTTTTATTGATTCTCTGTCGTGATTTTGGCGTACCCACCACCGATGGCATTCGGGTCGATCTTAAATTGTCCCATCAAGCGATCGCAGAGGCGATCGGCTCGACTCGGGTCACGGTGACGCGACTGCTGGGGGATTTACGCCAAGAAGAAATGATTTCCATCCACAAGAAAAAGATTACCGTTCACAACCCCGTCGCCCTCAGCCAGCAGTTTACCTAATTAGTTATTGGTTATTAGTTATTGGTTGTTAGTTAAAGACAATGAACGACAATAACAAACAACAAACAACAAAATTATGACCAGTGCTTACGTCCTTATCTTAGCTGTATTGGTTTTAGGCGGCTTGCTTGCCGTCTTGGGCGATCGCATTGGTTCAAAGGTGGGTAAAGCTCGTTTGCGTTTGTTTGGGCTGCGTCCTCGAAAAACAGCAGTTGTGATGACAATTTTGACGGGGACGACGATCGCGGCTTCAACTCTCGGCATTCTTTTTACGTTAAGCGAGTCTTTAAGAGAAGGGGTTTTTCGTTTAGATGAGATTTATGGCAAGCTCAATCAAGCACGGGAAGAATTAACGCAAGCATTGGACGAACGAGAGCGGGTTTCTCAGACTTTAGAGGAAGTGAGCGAAGATAGAGAGCGAGTCGAAAGAGGTTTGAAAGATGTCCGCCAACGCTATCAGGAAACGACGAAACAGGCACAAAAATTAGGGGGTGAGGTCAAACAGCTACGAGAACAACGGGAGCGGTTAGTGGCGCAAATTCCCAAGCTACAAGAACAAGTCCGACAGCGCGATCGCACGATTCGCGATCGCGATGGGAAAATTGCCGAACAAGACCGTATTCTACGCGATCGCACCAGTCGTCTCGCCAGTCTGGAAGACCAACGCAATCTCTTGCAAGCGGAAATTGGCAAGCGAGATAGTAAAATTCAATCCCTCGATACGACCATTGCTAATCGAGATCTCGCCCTCCAAGATCAAGAAGAAACCTTGGGACGCTTGGATCGTCAGCTTTCTTTCCTACAAGAAGAAGTTTCCGATCTCGAACGCGATCGCCGGAATTTACGCCAAGGGAATGTGGCTTTAGTAAAAGGGGAAGTATTGAGTTCTGCGGTGTTTCGCGTGATCGATCCCGCAGGGGCTCCGGGTGCCGTGAATCTCCTGTTACAAAATGCCAATCGTCGCGCCCTCGAAGCCACTCGACCTCAAGTTGATAATATTAACGAGCGGATAGTTTTTATTACTCAGGCACAAGTCGAACAGCTTTTAGCGCGAATTCAGGATGGTCAAGAATATGTTGTTCGCATTCTCTCCGCAGAAAATTATGTAGAACAGGAAGAACAACGGGTTCGGGTTTTTGCAGATGTTGCCTTTAACGAACGAATCTTTACTGAAGGGGAAACGATTGCGACGGTATCTGTGGAACTGAAAACCAACACGCGAGATGGAATCAAGGAACACTTAAATTTACTCCTGTCAGCTACGCAAATTCGCGCTCGTCAGGTGGGGATTTTGGGGTCAATTCAAATTGAGGAGGGAAGAATTGCCACTTTTACAGAGTTTATCGATATCCTGAGTCAATCTCCACAGCCGATCGAGCAAATTCAGGCGATCGCGATCGAAGAGACTTATACTGCTGGACCGCTCAAAATGAGGTTGATTGCCTTAAGTGATGATAAGGTGATTTTTACTACTGCTTCTGAGTCTGCTTCATGATTTTAGGATTCGATCCCGGACGAGATAAATGCGGCATTGCTGTGATGGATGCAACGGGCCAAATTTACGCCCATCGCGTGGTTGAATCTTGTGATGCGATCGCTGTCGTTCGCGAATTCACTCGACAATATTCCCTACAACAAATTGTCATGGGAAATCTCACGACTGCCCGAGGGTGGTACAAGCAATTAAAGGCGGAATTGGGTGCAGATTTCCCGATTGAGATGGTAGACGAACGCAATAGTTCTTTGGAGGCTCGCGATCGCTATTGGCAAATGTATCCTCCTCAAGGCTTGGCTCGCTTGCTCCCTCAAGGGATGCGCCTGCCTCCTCGTCCTGTCGATGATATTGTCGCAATTCTGCTGATCGAGCGACACCTAGCACAAAAGGGATAAAATAGGATATTATTTAACTGTTCTTAATAAACCATGACGAACGCCGTAAAAAACTCGTTCGATTAAGGTGCGATCCGTGTCGTCTAAGTCTTCTCGTCGCAGGAGAGCCGACATATTTTCGCGATCGATTTGAGAAATGGTTCGCGAGGAAAGAATTTGGGCGGTGAGTTCTCTAATACTGGTATTCATGGCGCGTTTAGGAAAAAAGGTTATTTAAAATTGTTTTATTCGTTACCTCCAATATCCTGCTTTCTCGTCGTTTTTACTGTGATCCCCTATTTTTTCTCCTGTGATTATCACTTGAGGATTATAGCGATCGCTGAGGTAGCGATCGCGTGATTTTTATCACTGAATTTGTGTTGCAAACGGGCTAAGAAATAGAGAAGAACTTAATAATTCTACCTTTATCCTTCATCTTGCCTCGAGTTTTCGCGCTCTCGGGCAAATTGGATCAATTGATGAACGAGTTCGGCAAAGGGAATTCCGGTGGCATCCCAGAGGCGAGGGTACATACTGGTAGCGGTAAAACCGGGTAGGGTGTTAATCTCGTTGATGAAAATATCTCCAGTGGATTCCACATAGAAAAAGTCTACTCGCGATAGTCCTGCGCCATCTACTGCAGCAAAGGCTTGAATGGCCATTTCCCGAATGCGATCGCTGACTTCTTTGGGAAGCGGGGCGGGAATTTTCAACCCGGCCAGTCCTTCTGTATATTTGGTTTCGTAGTCGTAAAAATCGCTCTCGTAGGTGATTTCGCCAACAATAGAGGCTTTGGGGTCGTCATTGCCCAAAACCGCGCATTCTACTTCACGAATATCGGCAATACCCGCCTCGATAATCACGCGGCGATCGTAGCTGGCGGCACTGTCTAAGGCCGCTTCGAGTTCGCTGCGGGTTCTCACTTTAGCGATACCTACGGAAGATCCCAAATTAGCCGGTTTGACAAAGCAAGGATAACCGATCGCAGCTTCAATCTCGTCGCAGAGTTTGGGAAAGACGCAAGGATTCGACCAAATTTGCGATCGCGTCACCCCCATGTAATTCACTTGGGATAAGCCCGCACTCGCAAAAGCGATCTTCATCATGAGCTTATCCATACCCACAGAGGAGGCTAGCACGCCACTCCCAACCCAAGGAACCTGCATGAGGGTCAATAAACCTTGAATGGTGCCATCTTCGCCATTGGGACCGTGAAGGATGGGAAACCAAACATCGATTTGTGCGGCTTCGGGGGGGAATTGCCAAAGTTGGGCAGGATCGGGGGAGTCTACAGGAAGAGGTTGTCCGGAGTCGAGGACGGATTGAGAAATGGCGATGCTTTGCCACACGCCGTCTTTTTGGATGTAGAAAGGGTGGAGATCGTAGCGACTTTGATTTTCTGGGCTATTCAGTGCAGCGGCGATCGCGATCGCCGAGCTAATTGAAACTTCGTGTTCTCCAGACCGTCCGCCAAATAAAAGCCCAACTCGCAGTTTTGTCATTATCCTGTCATCTCAACGATTTGATGAACAATGATAATAGATAATTGGCGGTTAATGTGCAATAGATGCGGGCGATCGCGCCGTTGCTTTCTCATGCGATCGCATTTTCTCCCCAAAATTATTCTGAAAAAGAAATGCGATCGCTTTTTTAATAAACAATCATTAATCAACAATGCGATCGCCCTTGAAAAGAAAGGGAGCAAGCGTTGCACCCCTACAGTAGAATGATAAAATTGGTAGGTTTTGTAGAGATAGAAAATCGATGTTGGGGTAGGGGCGTATTGCATACGCCCGCTCCTAGAATACTAGAATATTATGCCCCTTCATGTAAACTCATTAATAGCGCTTCGTTGAAAAAATGCCTAAATTAGTGATTATCGGTCTTGACTGTGCGGAACCTTCTCTGATTTTTGAACAATGGCGAGAGGATTTGCCCAATCTATCGCGCTTGATGTCTAAGGGGACTTATGGTCAACTAGAAAGCTGTATTCCCGCCATTACCGTCCCAGCATGGAATTGTATGATGAGCGGACGAGATCCCGGAGAATTGGGAATTTATGGCTTTCGCAACCGAGTCGATCGCAACTATGGAAAAATGGCGATCGCGAATGGTAATTTTGTTAAAGTGCCTCGCCTTTGGGATATTTTAGGGGATGCAGGCTGGAAAGTAGCGGTATTAGGAGTACCGGGAACTTATCCGCCTAAATTGGTGAATGGGGTGCTGATTTCTTCCTTTCTCACTCCCGATACTCAAGCAGATTTTACCCATCCTTTGGGCTTAAAAGCACAGATTAATAAGCTCTTCGATCGCTATCTCTTCGATGTTCCTAATTTTCGCTCTCTCGACAAACATCGCATTCTGAAAGATATTTATAAATTAAGCAATCAAACATTTAGTTTAGCAGCTTATTTATTAAATGAATATCAACCGGATCTCTTAACTTTTGTCGAGATGGGAGTCGATCGTATCCAGCACGCGCTTTGGAAACACATGGATCCTCGACACCCTCTCCATGAGGCCAATTCTCCTCTCAAAGATGCCATCTTCGACTACTATCGCCATATTGATGATTGTATTGGTAAATTACTCTCCTATTGTGAAGAAGATACTGCTATTTTAGTCGTCTCCGATCACGGCGGACAGCCATTAATGGGAGGATTTTGTTTGAATGAATGGTTATGTCGTGAAGGCTATCTCGCATTTAAACAAAAACCAGTTTCTTCCGCAACTCTTGAGGAATGTGCGGTTGATTGGAGTCAAACCAAAGTTTGGGGAGCGGGGGGTTATTATGGGAGAATATTTATGAATGTTTTGGGACGAGAACCCGAGGGAATTATTCCTTTAGCAGAATATGAAAAAGAGCGATCGCAGTTGGCGGAGAAATTAGAAAATATTTGCGATCCCGAAGGTCAACCATTAGGAGTAAAAGCCTTTAAACCCCAAAAAATTTATCGACGAGTGCGAGGAATTGCACCGGATTTAATTGTTTATTTTCAGAATATGGCGTGGCGATCGGTAGGGACAGTTGGCGTTAATTCTCTTTATACTCTCGAAAATGATACCGGACCCGATGATGCAAATCATGCTCCCCAAGGAATGGCTATTTTTTACGATCCTCAAAATCCGGGTCAGGGGAAATATTTAGAAGGTGCGAGTATTTATGATATTTTACCTACCCTTTTAGATCGCTATCAAGTTTCTGCTCCACCGAAATTACGCGGTAAATTGTTGGCTTGGAATTAAATAAACGAATAGCATTGCGAATATTCTTTTCGAGAGCGATCGCATCTTCTTGGTAAATTTGAAAAGTTTTCTGCTTGACTGTAAAATCGGGTTTCATTTCATCTCCATAGTTGAAGACATGGGTGTTGAGGTTTCCTCAACAACGTTAGATGTCCGTACTATCGAGTTTAATGATAAATTTGGAGAGATTGAGAATTTGCACAGATGGAAAATAATTTAGAAGCGATCGATATTGTAATTTTATCCAACGGACCTGGAGAAATTACCACTTGGGTGCGTCCCGTGGTTAAAGCACTGCGCGAAGAATTGGGAAGCGATCGCGACAAAGTGAGAATCTCAGCAATTTTATCTCCTTGTCCTCATTCCACGGGTAGAGAAGCTGAAATTGTACGATCGTATGCGGAGATCGATCGCATTCAATCTTCAGAACATTTTTGGGATTTTTTATTATGGGGAAAAACCGCCGCCAATTGGAATTGGCATAAAAAAGGCGTTGTTATCTTTTTAGGCGGCGATCGCATTTTCCCCGTTATTATTGGCAAGCGTTTAAGCTATCGCATTGTCGTCTATGCCGAATGGTCAACCCAATGGGAAAGATGGGTCGATCGCTTTGCCGTCATGAAACAAGAAGTCTGCGATCGCGCTCCTGAAAAATATCGTCATAAATGCAGTGTAGTTGGGGATTTAATGGTTGATGTTTCGCCAACAGAAACAGAGAAAAAGGAAGAATTAGTGGGACTTATGCCGGGATCTAAAGCCATGAAACTCGCCCAAGGATTGCCTTTAATGTGCGGAATTGCCGAAAGTCTCCAAAAAATGCGCCCTCGAGTTCGTTTTGTCCTTCCTGTCGCCCCTACTCTCACCGTAGAAGACTTGGCCAAATTTGGCGATCGCACCACCAACCCCATTATTTCTAAAATGAATAACGTTACCGCAACGTTAATTTTCAAGCCCAACAACAAACCTTATTTAAGAACATCAGGAGGAGTAGAAATCGAACTTTGGCAGTCCTTCCCCGCCCATGAAAAACTCTCTCAATGTCAAATTTGTTTAACTACTATCGGCGCGAATACCGCACAATTAACGGCTCTAGAAATCCCTATGTTAGTATTATTACCCATGCAACAATTCGACGCAATGCGAGCATGGGATGGCATCCCGGGAATTTTAGCGAATTTACCATTATTGGGAACGCCTTTTACTTATGGGATTAATTGGCTCATGCGGTATTATGTTCTGAAAACAAATAAACAATTTGCTTGGCCGAATATTTGGGCAAAACGAGAAATTGTCCCGGAACTCTTTGGAGATTTGGATTTTGATGAGGTTGCTCAGATGGTGTTTGATGAGTTAGAAAACCCCGAAAAATTGGAAGAGATGCGAGAAAATTTGCGACAAGTGCGCGGAGAAAGTGGTGCAGCGAGTAAATTAGCTAAATTGGTCAGTAAAGAAATTTCTCAATTCATTGCTAATACGATGATAGATAATTGATAATAGAAAAAAGAGAGTCGGCGTGATGGTTGCAGGCTCGGCAACGAGCGTGAGGAAAGTCCGGGCTCCCGAAAGACCAAACTTGCTGGATAACGCCCAGTGCGAGCGATCGCGAGGAGAGTGCCACAGAAAAATACCGCCCTTTTTCAGTGAGCGGCGAACGGCGAACAGTGAACAGCGAGAAACTGATAACTGATAACTGATAACTGATAACTGAAAAGGGTAAGGGTGCAAAGGTGCGGTAAGAGCGCACCAGCAGCATCGAGAGGTGCTGGCTCGGTAAACCCCGGTTGGGAGCAAGGTCGGAGGGGCAAGGGTTGGTCTTTTTCCCGCCCCGAATTAGGCGAACCGCTTGAGGTGTTCGGTAACGGACATCCTAGATAGATAACCATCCTCGAACAGAACCCGGCTTATGTCCGGCTCTCTTTTTCCCCTCTTTATTGTTCGTTGAAATGGCTGGCTTCCCAGCCCAAAATTAAGGCTTTACGATCGCAGCCCCACCGATATCCCCCCAATGCGCCAGATTCCCGCAGGACGCGATGACAGGGAATTAAATAACTAATGGGATTACTGCCAACGGCATTCCCCACCGCCCTTGCTGCTTGGGGACGACCAATCCCTCGGGCAATGGTTTGATAGGAGACGAGATCGCCGAAAGGGATTTTTAAAAGCGCCCGCCAGACTTGAATTTGAAAATTAGTCCCCTTCACCAAGAGGCTGAGAGATTTACCCTTCAAGAAGCGATCGCCGGGGAAAATTTGTGCGATCGTGGCTTGGGTGGTCGTGCGATCGTCAATAATATTTGCATGCGGCCATTCTTCCCGTAACAGTTGCCTTGCACCGTCCTCACCGATAGACTCAATAAAATAGAAATTGCAAATTCCCCGAGAGGTTTGTGCCAATAACACTCGCCCCAAGGGAGTTGCATGCAGTCCGTAACGCAAGGTTAATCCTTGTCCGCCGGCTTTGAATTCCCCCGGTGACATCGCCTCCAAGTTTATAAATAGATCGTGCAAGCGTCCGGAACCCGATAAGCCAGAATCAAGGGCGAGATCGAACAAATTTTTCGTGGCCGTAATTTTAGTTTTGGCGTATTCAACCGTGAGATATTGTAAAAAACGCTTGGGACTGATGCCCGCCCAGCGCATAAATAAGCGTTGAAAATGAGACTCGCTCAAATTAACCTGCTGGGCTAAGATCGCGAGATTGGGGGCATCGAGATGATTTTCCCGCATAAACGCGATCGCCCGGGCAATGCGATCGTAATCTTCATCATTTTGGCAATGCGTCGCCATCAGAAAAACCCTTCAATCTATCTATATCCTTCACTTTAGCCGTACTATCGCTCTCAACCCACCCGTTTCTTGCGATCGCGATTGACCCTGATAAATATTTTTTCTCTTATCCAGAAAGCGGTATACTGAACAGCCAGAACTTTACGTTTTGTTACTTTTTTTACTTTCGAGAGAAATTATGTCTTATTGGGTTTGGTTGGCACGGATGGTCTTGTTTGGGTTAATGAGTGGCGCTTCGGTAACGTTTTTATTGCGTTTCTCCCCACCCGAGCAGAAATTGCAAGGCGATCGCTCGGAAGAAATGGTACTGGCCTTCGACACTGAAAAAGTGTTGCCTTCAGAGTACAATTCCATCCCCAACTATACTCCCACCTCAAATTTACCCGGCTTTCCAGAGCCTTCTGAGAGTCGTCTCGATCTCATCGTCGGTGATATGCGAAAGGGCGCGATCGCCACACGACACCTTCCCAACCTCCCCAAACCCGCCGCCGTCCTTCCCAATGCGTTAAAACCATCCCTATCCTCAGAAAAGACGATCGCATCCGCCGCAAAACAGTCTCCAAAATCTTCCACCGATCGCTCTTCCTCCTCCCAACCCAAAGCAAAATCTTCCACCGATCGCTCTTCCTCCTCCCAACCCAAAGCAGCCTTCGTCAAAAACGAGGCTCAACGTCCTGTTACCCCTAGACCCAAATCGTCTTTTAACTTAAATCAGAGTATTATTCGCCATTCCCCACTCTTCGAGTCTCCCGTTTCCTTGGGCATGCTGGCGATCGGCGTTGCGGAGGGAAATTATCGCATTATTGCAGAGAATGATACCTTGTATGTCGAACAAACTTCCGGTTATTTTGGACATACGGATCCGGGGAATTTATCTTGGGGAGCACGAGTCACCAATTATGGTCCCTGTAGCGATCAAGGGCGCAGTGGCGGAAATATTAAACGGGCGGAACAAATGTGTTCTCAACGTGCTTTAGATCGCTTACCGACTAATTTAATCGATCTTTATCAGGCCGGCATCGATCCCAATTATGACCTCGAAGCCGTTCTCAATACCGCCGATCTTTACAATCAGGCTAGTCCCATTCATTCCCGCCGCTTTCCTCAAGCCCTCGCGATCGCCCAACAAGGAGGCTTAAAAGGAATCGAGGCGATCGCTTGGGCGCGGACGGCTTCATTTTATTTGAATTCCCAAGACCAGTTAGACTTAGAGAGCGGACGCAATCGTGCTTCGGGACTGTTGGGAATTTGTACGCGGGAAAGACGAGGATTAACGGAATGGGACTGCGTGCATATGGATCAAATGCGACGGGTCAAAGCGATCGCGTCGGTTGTCGATAAATATTTTAAAATTTATCAACCGCAATAGTGATGAATTGTTGACGATCGCCGATTTTTCACGGATGACAAATGACTACTTTTACCATCGATCTCAATCCCATCTTAAACATGACTGACGAACAATTTTATCAGTTATGTCTTGCTAACCCCGAGATTAAATTTGAACTCAATGCCAAAGGAGAACTGATTATAATGTCGCCGACAGGAGGAGAAACAGGAAATAAAAATTTTGAATTAGGTGCAGATCTTGCCCTCTGGAATCGGAGAACGCAATTAGGGATTGGCTTTGATTCTTCTACTTGCTTTAGATTACCCAATGGGGCGGAGCGTTCTCCCGATGTATCTTGGGTCGAAAAATCTCGTTGGGATGCCCTTTCTCCCGAAGAGAAAAAGCGCTTTCCTCCCATTTGTCCCGATTTTGTTTTGGAGTTGATGTCTCCTAGCGATCGGTTGCCCGTCATACAAGAGAAAATGAAGGAATATCAAGCGAATGGAGTCCGTTTGGGATGGCTGATTAATACAAAAACCAGAAAAGTTGAGATTTATCGTCAGAATCAAGAAGTCGAATGTTTAGAATCTCCCGAAACGCTATCGGGTGAGGATGTGTTACCGGGATTTGCACTGGAATTAGCCTTCATTTGGCAAACTCTTTCAAACCATGACTAAATATTGCGATCGCTTGTAGTGTGAGTCTTAAACCTTGAGGCGATCGCAATAAATTCCAGAGAAGGCGATCGAAACTCCAGAGATCGCGCTAAGATAGCGCGTAAACTACAGTAATATTCCTTAACAAAACAAATTTTATGAGAGCCCTTCTGATTTACCCCTTATTCCCCAAGAGCTTCTGGTCCTTCGAGAAAGCCCTTGAATTAGTGGGACGCAAAGCCTTACTTCCCCCCCTCGGACTAATCACCGTCGCCGCAATTTTACCCCAAGACTGGGAATTCAAACTGGTCGATCGCAATCTTGCCAGTGTCACCGAGGCAGAATGGGAATGGGCAGAAATCGTGATTCTGTCTGGAATGATCGTCCAACAAGGGGACATGATCGACCAAATTCGCGAGGCGAAACAACGAGGTAAAAAAGTAGCGATCGGCGGACCTTACGCCACCTCTTTTTATAAAGAATTGCAGGGAGAAGTAGATTATCTCGTTTTAGATGAAGGGGAAATCACCCTACCCATGTTCGTCGAAGCCCTTGAAAAAGGAGAAGAATCCGGCATTTTCCGCGCTACAGAAAAGCCTGATGTTTCTACCACGCCGATCCCTCGCTACGATCTATTAGATTTGAGTGCTTATTCCGAGATGTCGGTACAGTTTTCGCGAGGCTGTCCCTTCCAATGCGAATTCTGCGATATTATTGTCCTCTACGGTCGCAAACCTCGCACAAAAACCCCTCAACAACTCATCGCAGAATTAGAATATCTGTACGATTTAGGTTGGCGACGAACAATCTTTCTCGTGGATGATAATTTCATCGGCAATAAACGCAACGTTAAATTATTACTGAAAGAATTGCAGCCGTGGATGGAAGAAAAAGGCTATCCCTTCACTTTTGGTACTGAAGCCTCGGTAGACTTGGCACAAGACCAAGAATTAATGGATATGATGACCGCTTGTAATTTCGGGACAGTTTTCTTGGGGATTGAAACCCCCGATGAAGACAGTTTGGCAGTGACGAAAAAGTTTCAAAATACCCGCGATCCTTTAAGCGAATCAGTTCATAAAATCATCAGTTCCGGACTTCGGGTGATGGCCGGATTTATTGTCGGTTTTGATGGCGAAAAAACCGGTGCTGGCGATCGCGTTGTCGCATTTGCCGAAAAAACGAGTATTCCCCTCGCCCTTTTTAGTATGTTACAAGCACTTCCCGATACCGCTCTCTGGCATCGTTTGGAGAAAGAAGGCCGTTTAATTGGCGGCTCGGGAGATGTCAATCAAACGACGTTAATGAATTTCGTTCCCACTCGTCCGGTAGAGGAAATTGCTCAAGAATTCATCGATGGATTTTGGCGACTCTACGACCCACAAAACTACCTCGATCGCACCTATCGTCACTATCGTATTTTAGGAGAAGCACCCTGCCATAAAAACCCCAAACCTCGCAAAAAGAAAGCGAAGAAAAAAACAGAATTAGCCACGATTAAAGCCTTACTCATTATTTTCTGGCGACAAGGAGTCTTGCGGAAAACGCGATCGACGTTCTGGTATTACCTCTGGGAAATGTTTCGTCACAACCGTCGCGGCGTACCCAGTTATTTGACCGTTTGCGCTCAAATCGAACATTTTTTGGAATATCGTCAGATTGTCAAAGAACAAATTGAAGAACAATTGGCAACCTATCAAAAAACTATGCGGAAAAACGAAGCAGAAGCAGCCAAACAAGAACAAGAAGTGAGTGCGATCGCTAGTTAATTTATCAGGATTCAACAATTTAGAGTGGGCAATGCTCCCTCTAAAAATTCACTTTATAACATAACAAAAAACATGAAAGCATTACTTGTTTATCCTCTGTTTCACAAAAGTTTTTGGTCGTTTGAAAAAACAATTAACTTAATTGGACGAAAAACTTTTATTCCCCCTTTGGGTCTCATTACTGTCGCGGCAATTTTACCCCAAGAATGGGAAATAAAACTGGTCGATCGCAATGTTCGAGACTTAACGGAAGCGGATTGGGATTGGGCAGAAGTGGTTATTTTGTCGGGTATGATCGTTCATAAATCCGATATGCTTTCCCTGATTCGGGAAGGCAAACGAAGAGGAAAACTGATGGGGGTCGGCGGTCCCTACGCGACCTCTTTATCTCACGAATGTAAAGAAGCTGGGGTCGATTACTTAATTCTCGATGAAGGAGAAATTACAATCCCCATGTTTGTTGAGGCGATCGAACGAGGGGAAAAATCGGGGACATTTCGCAGTGACGGCGTGAAACCCGATGTGACGACAACACCCATCCCTCGCTACGATCTCCTCGATTTAAACGCCTATGCCATGATGTCGGTACAGTTTTCTCGGGGCTGTCCCTTTCAGTGCGAATTCTGCGATATTATCGTCCTCTACGGTCGCAAACCTCGCACGAAAACCCCTCAACAACTGATTGCAGAATTGGAATTTCTTTACGAGTTGGGTTGGCGAGAAACAATTTTCATGGTGGATGATAACTTCATCGGTAATAAACGTAATGTTAAATTGTTACTCAAAGAATTGCAGCCGTGGATGGCAGAAAAAGGTTATCCTTTCTCCTTCAATACAGAGGCTTCGGTAGATTTGGCACAAGACCAAGAGTTAATGGATATGATGGTGGCCTGTAACTTTGGCTCCGTCTTTTTGGGGATTGAAACACCTGATGAAGAGAGTTTAAAAGTAACGAAAAAATTCCAAAATACTCGTGATACTTTGAGTGAATCTGTCGATCGCATTATTAGTTCCGGCATTCGCGTTATGGCGGGCTTTATTATTGGCTTTGATGGAGAAAAAACCGGTGCCGGCGATCGTATTGTGCGTTTTGTAGAAAAGACTAATATTCCCCTCGCTCTCTTCAGTATGTTACAAGCACTTCCCGATACCGCCCTTTGGCATCGTTTAGAGAAAGAAGGGCGCTTAATGGGAGGCTCTGGGGATATTAATCAAACCACATTAATGAACTTTGTTCCTACTCGTCCCATCGAAGATATTGCCCAAGAATATGTCGATGGATTCTGGAAATTATACGATCCTATCAAATTCCTCGATCGCACTTATCGTTGTTATCGCATCTTAGGAACTGCCAATTATCCCAAAAAGGAAAAGAAAGCCAAGAAAAAACTCGATTGGATGGCAGTCCGGGCATTATTAATTGTGATTTGGCAACAAGGATTTCTTTACAAAACCCGTTGGAAATTTTGGCCGTATTTGTTTAGCATGATTCGCAATAATCCGGGAGGTGTTGCCAGTTATTTAACTGTTTGTGCTTACATGGAACATTTCCTCGAATATCGTCAAGAGGTTAAAGCACAAATTGAAATGCAACTGGCAGAGTACAAAGCCTTGCAGCAACAACAACCGATTCAGATCGAACCGAGTCGAGAAACTGCGATCGCCAGTTAAAAACAGAAATAAATTTAGGAATTCTTGAAAACCCTAATGTACCAGTATGGTAGCGTAACTCAGTCTCCCTAGTCCGCTACCGAGATCGCACCCATCGCGTTCATTGAGCAGCCCGGACTTGACAATCTTCGAGAATGGCGATCGCACTACTGACGCTTTCAGGGGTAATGACCACCAAACCACCATCAACAACCCGATCTAAACCGACGCGAATGGCTGCGGCTTCCTCCAGAATCGTCTCATAGGCAGCATCTGCTTTTTCTTGCAAAATGCCTTTGACAATCAGATCGGCAACTTCTCCAGAGTCCCGGCCTCGCTTGTCTTTGTCTTCTTTAATAATGATGCGATCGAACATCTGTGCCGAAAGCTGACCCAACAAAATTAAATCTTCATCCCGGCGATCGCCGGGTCCGCCAATCACTCCCAAACGTTCCCCCTGCCAATTTTTCACAAATCCCCCTAGCGCTTCGTAACCGGCTGGGTTGTGAGCATAATCAATGAGGGCGTGATGCCGTCCCAAATCGATTAAGTTCATGCGTCCGGGGGTTTGTTCCATCGAGAGGGTAAACGTTCTTACTCCTTGGCGAATGCTTTCAATGTTGACCCCGCGTGCAAAAGCGGCCAAGCAAGCTGCTAACGCATTGGCAATCATAAACGGAGCCATTCCTTGCAAAGTGGCAGGGATATTTTTGGCCGCCTCAATTCGCAATTTCCAATCCCCTTCGATAATTGTCAGGTAGCCATTTTCATAAATGGCTGCCAATTTGCCGCGACGGGTATGTTCTTGAATGACGGGATTATCGGGATTCATGGAGAAATAAGCGATTTTGCTCTTGACTTTTTCTGCCATTTGTGTTACCAAGGGATCGTCGGCGTTGAGTACCGCACACCCTTCTGAGGCAGTGGTTTCCGCGACCACAGACTTCACTGAAGCCATTTGCTCCACGGTATCGATATCGCCGATGCCTAAATGATCCGCCGCCACATTGAGAATAACCGAGACATCGCAGCGATCGA
Organism: Spirulina sp. LEGE 11439; assembly: GCF_059821285.1. NCBI lineage: Bacteria > Bacillati > Cyanobacteriota > Cyanophyceae > Spirulinales > Spirulinaceae > Spirulina > Spirulina sp. LEGE 11439. The sequence goes on along the minus strand of NZ_JCAMRX010000018.1, from coordinate 58,958 downwards.
AGGCCAATCCCGATCGCAAAATTCCCCCTCGTGCAGTTTCTAAAACAGCAATTTCTACGGTGGGATCTTTGAGAATGAGTTGAGCGCTTTGGGGTCCGGTGGTATCTCCGGCTTCGACTAAATATTCCCCAATATAAATCCCATCGGTGGTGGTATAACCGACGACTTGCCCGGTTTGTCGGAAAATATGAGCAGTCAGGCGGGTGGTCGTGGTTTTCCCGTTGGTCCCCGTAATCGCAACGATGGGAATGCGAGGGGATGTTCCTTCAGGATAGAGCATATCCAAAACCGCCGCCCCCACATTGCGGGGTAAGCCTTGGCTCGGGGAAGCGTGCATCCGGAAACCCGGGGCGGCATTCACTTCCACAATAACTCCATCGGTTTCTCGCAAAGGTTTGCTAATATCCGAAGTTACCACATCAATCCCCGCAATATCTAAGCCGATAGTTTTCACGACCCGCTCGGCGATCCAGATATTTTCGGGGTGAATATCGTCGGTGCGATCGATAGAAACGCCGCCAGTACTCAAATTTGCCGTTGCCCGTAAATAAACCCGCTCTCCTTGACGAGGAGTGCTATCCAAGTTATATCCCTGTCGTGCCAGCACATCGGCGGCAGTTTTATCCAGTTTTATTTTAGTGAGAACATTATCGTGACCGTCTCCTCGCCTCGGATCTCGGTTGGTTTGGTCGATCAATTCGCTGATGGTCGCGCGATCGTCTCCAACAACATGGGCAGGAATGCGTTCGGCAACGGCGACGACTTTGCCTTGAATGACGAGAATACGATGGTCGTTGCCTTGGTAATAGCGTTCGACAATGACGGATTTGGTTTTGGAGGCCTTGCTGGCCAAATCGTAAGCCTCGGCTGCTTCTTGCCAGCGTTCGATATTGATGGTGATGCCGCGTCCGTGATTGCCATCAAGGGGTTTGAGTACGATGGGATAGCCCCCCACGTCTTCGATCGCGTCTTCGAGTTCGTCAAAATAGCGAATGACGGTGCCGCGAGGCACGGGAATGCCTACATCTCGGAGAATTGTTTTTGTTCCTTCCTTATCGCAAGCCAGTTCTACGGCAAGAATGCTGGAATAGTTCGAGAGGGTGGCTTGGATGCGTTGTTGGTTGACTCCGTATCCCAATTGAATTAGGGCGCGGGTGCAGAGGTACATCCAAGGAATACCTCGCTCTTCTGCTTCCGTAATAATCGTTTCTGTACTCGGGCCGAGGGACGCATTCGTCCACAGTTCTTTAAGATCGTTGAGATCTTGCTGGAGTTCTTCTGGGGGATAGCTACCCGTGTTGACAATACTTTGACACAACCGCACGGCAGCGCGTCCGGCATAGCGTCCGGCCTGTTCGTCGAGATATTCAAACACAACGTTATACACGCCGCGTTCCGAGGTTTGTCGCGTGCGTCCGAAGCCCACCCGCATCCCTGCCAAGTCGAGAAGTTCGAGGGCGACGTGTTCGACGATATGTCCCATTAATGTCCCTTCTTGCATTCGTTCGAGGAAGCCGCCACGATGGCCGGGGGAGCAGTAATGTTCGATTAATGTCGGTAAAAGCGATGTCAATCCTTCATAAAAACCCGAGATTTCGTTGGAGTACCGTTCGTCTAAGTCCTCCAAGTCCAAGCGCATAACGATTAACTTGTGGTAACGAATGCTCCAGTAGTTGGGGCCGCGCAGGGTTAGGGTTTTAAGAATTTTCATAAGCCTTCGGTAGGGATTTTAGGAAAGATGCAACATTTCGACGGTGTAGGCGGTGAGGGCAGCCGAACTGCTCGGCGATCGCCAAACCTCAGTTTCTCTCGTTAAAAACATAGAAAACTGTTCTTAGCGAACAGTTTTTGATTTGGGAATGGGTAATAGCCAGTTGAGCGCTTTTTATTCTCCCGTTAAAGGACGACGTTGATAGATATTGTAGCGATCGCCGTGACAGAGAACGTGAATTCTCAGGCTATGCAAGCTCAAGGGATCCCCCACGTCCACATGGAGTTGATTGGTGTGTGAGAGATATTGCGCGTCGATAATATTGACGGTTCCTTTGCCCAAAACGCGAATCCAACCATCTTGCTCGAACATGGCACAGGTGTCTTCATCAATCCCAATTCCGAGGCGATCGGGATGAATGGCGATCGCGCTTAACAATCTTGCCATGCGGTTGCGGTTGTGGAAGTGCTGATCCACAATGGTTTCGGGAATGATCCCCAATCCCATGGCCATATCAATGAGAGAGCGATTTGGGGATTCGCCACTGCCGCCACCACCAATCATGTGATGTCCCATGACGGCGGCTCCCGCACTGGTTCCAGCGAGGGTAATTTCGTGTTTCTGCACGCGATCGCGGATCGATTCCATCACCGGAGTTTCCGCTAATAAGGCACAGAGGCGCAATTGATCGCCCCCTGTTAAGAAAATTCCCGTACAATTCTGCACGAACTCAATGTAGTTGGTATCGCTGCCTTGGGCGCGATCGCGGATATCCAGCAACTCGATGCGCTTGGCTCCCATTTCGTCAAAAATGCGGCGATAACGGTCTCCCACGAGTACGGGTTCTCGAGATGCTGAGGGAACAATGCCGATAATCGCATCGCTTCCTCCCGCACGATTAAAGAAGGTGTGCAGAATTTCTCGACCATGCACTTTATCTTCTGCACCACCAATCACTAAGATGGCGGTTTTCGTCGGTTTGGGCATCGGGGTTTCCGGACTTCGAGACTCTACTTGCAGCATAGACAAAACAATCGGGATTTTAAGCCTAATATACAATTAAACCTTATTTCGTCACGATTCCAAGTCCCAATTCTAAAATTGCGACTGTTTATGCAAATTTTGCAAGTTACCGAGTTCGCAATTGGTGTCTGGAACGGTTTTAATTAAGTTGGAGTTTATCATTCTCTCAGCCTTATGACGATTGAAGTTGCGATCGCCGTTCTCTATCAAGATGAATCTTTTCTCATGCAGTTGCGAGACGATATTCCCAACATTGCAGCACCGGGGTGTTGGGGTTTTTTTGGCGGTCATCTCGAACCGGGAGAAACGTCAGAGGAGGCACTCCTACGAGAATTAGTCGAAGAAATTGGCTATGAGTTTACCGGAGTTCCCGTAAAGTTTGGTTGCTATCCCAGCGATCGCGTGATGCGTCACGTTTTTGCCCTGCCTTTATTAGTTCCTTTCCTGCAATTAGAACTCAAGGAGGGTTGGGATTTTGCCTTGGTGACTCCCGATGAAATTCACCAAGGAGAACGCTTTTCTGAAATTGCCAAGCAAACTCGCTCTCTCAGTTCCGTTCATCGACAAATTTTACTCGATTATCTGCAGCAGCAAGCACCGATAAGATGAAACGCGATCGCATTATTTCAGTTATCAGTTATCAGTTATCAGTTATCAGTTGCGATCGCTAAAGCGGGAGGCTTGAAACCTTACTTTTTGGGTCAAATCAAGATTGCCCCCTGTGCTTGTAAATGCTGTTTAATTTCCTCGGCAAGCTCGCACTGACGGCTGAATTTTGCTCCTTCTACTCGCGTCCCCGTCCATGTGGTTTTACTTAAATTTGCTTCTTGTAAATCTGCCCCTCTCAGATCGACTCCTGCTAAATTGACCAGCGCCAAACTCCCTCGACGCAAATTGGCATTTTTTAAATTTGCATTCTCTAAAAAAGCACCTGTTAAATCAGCCCCGCTTAACTTTGCTTCTTGTAAATTCGCTTCATTAAAATCTGTATCGTTCAATGTTGCACCGCGCAAATTAATCCGGGTTAAATTCGCACCACTTAGATCGATCGCGTTTAAATTCGCAGCTAAAAAATTGCCCCCGGCAAAGGCTTTCATCGGATCGAGTTCGGCAATTTTAGCGAGTTCTAAAATATTATCGGTTGTCGCATTAACGATCTGGGTAACAACTTCCTGTAAGCGATCGCATTTTCGTTCCATACTATTATTGTCATCCAGTTTGCGATTGACCGACAAGCCTACTGCACTTAAATAAGGAATAAGTTTTTCTCCCCCGAGAAAATGAGCAAATGTCCGATCTAAAATAGCATGTTTGTTGGGACTGATATCGTGCGGCCAAAGTCCTTCCCCTTCAATAATCTGTACATTGGCTAAGGTTGTGGTTAACGTTGCTCCGATTTGTAAAACAGAATCGAGCGCCACCGTTGCCAATTTTATTCTCTCTAAACTGCCTTTCAGGACAAATTCTCCCGGTTTAGAGCGAAATATCCAACTGGGATGGTGAGGAGAAACGGGAGCGATCGCTTCTAATGTTAGTCCGGTCGTTCCCAATAAGTCTCCAGATAATTCAGACCCCAACAGTAATTGGCTTTGTGCTCCTAGTTCTAGTTTAAGTTCTCCTCCTCCAATTGCAAAACAAATTCGCCCCCCTAAAATCGACTCCCATTGCTGGTTAAAGTGAATTGTCAACCAGAGATCGACGCGATCGCTTTGAGAGGAGTCACCTTGTAAATCGAGGCGAACGCAATCGGGATAAGTATTGTGAGAATCAAAAGAAAAAGACATGAGATGAGTTGGGCCGAGAAGAATATCTTTAACTCTTATCACCAAATTTCCCCGGATGTGGCGATCGCAACAAAAGATTAAAATCTTATCTGGGATGATTCAACCAGAGGAGACACCATGATGCGATCGTCAGGACAATGGGAACAACCGGCCAGCCCGACAGAAACGGAAGAGGAGGACTATTTTGATTATTATTTCGATCGCCCCGGAAGCGAACCCGGCACCTTAACCATTGACCCCGATGCCACCCCTTCCAAGATCGTTCTCATCGACTATAACCGCGATCGGGCCACCCGCAAACAAGATCTAGAACCCCAAGATTGTCATCCCTATTTAGAAACAGAGTCTGTTTCTTGGATTGATATACAGGGTTTGGGCAGCGAAGCTATCTTGCAACAAATCGGGCAAGTGTGTCAAATTCATCCCCTTTTATTGGAAGATGTCGTCAATGTTCCCCAACGCCCTAAAGTACAAGATTACGACGATCAATTACTGGTCATCGTACAAATGGTTCTCCCCACTCCCGATGAAGAGGGATTTGTGAGCGAACAAGTGGGCTTTATTTTAGGGAAGCACTATTTAATAACTTTTCAAGAAGAACCCGCCCGAGATTGTTTTGAACCCGTGCGAACTCGTATTCGAGATAATAAAGGGAAGGTGCGAGAGTTAGGTGCAGATTATCTGGCTTATTTATTATTAGACGCAATTATCGACAATTTTTTTCCCGTATTAGAAGACTATGGCGAACGCATCGAAATTTTGGAAGATGAGGTCTTAGAAAATCCTTCGCGGGAAATGTTAGAAAAAATTTATGATGTCCGGCGAGAATTGTTGGCGTTGCGGCGCTCGATTTGGCCGCAACGCAATGTCATTAATACTTTGATTCGCGAAGATAACGATCTGGTAAGTTCTGAGGTACAAATTTATTTTCGAGATTGTTACGATCACGTGATTCAATTACTGGATATTGTCGAAACTTATCGAGAACTTTCTTCGAGTTTAATGGATGTTTATATGTCTGCGGTCAGTAACAAGGTTAATGAAGTGGTCAATTTATTAACGATTATCTCCACTATTTTTATTCCTTTAACATTCATTGCTGGCGTTTACGGGATGAACTTTAAAGATATGCCGGAATTGGATTGGAAATGGGGCTACGAAACGATTTGGGGCATTATGATTGCGATCGCGATCGCGCTAGTTATCTTTTTCTGGCGACGAGGTTGGTTCGATGGATTTTACTTCATTCGTAAAGAAGAAAAAAATTAGAAATAGACTGAATGGAGAGATAAAACCTGATTGATGATTAAGTTTTATTGGCTTTCACTTGGCTCAACCCAACCTACAATATTAATATCTTCAATTGTGATTTTGTCAAGTTATCGATCGGATTGAGAATGGGAAAGGTAAACACCAATTAAAATTGCAACTAAAACTGTTAAATAGAGTTGTCCTACCATTCCTAAAAGTGCCGTACAAGACCGTGCAAACGGGGTTGCTGGTGTAATTTCTCCATAGCCAACTGATGCGATCGTAATGTGGGAAAAGTAGATAAAAAGTGAGGGTTTGATCTCTTGATTGTCTAGAAAATTGAACGATCCGGGTTCTAAAAATTCAATCATTTCAAACAACATTGACCAAATAATCGCAATCAGAAAATATCCCGAAATTGCACCAAAAATAGTATCTGCTGTCACAGTTTTACTATGAGATATTTGCCAAAATAGACAAATAAAAGTAAAAATATAAAATATAAAACAACTCGCGATCTGACTGAATTGAATGAACCAATGGTCTGTAAAAAATAAAACTAGAGTTGTCAAAACTATGGACAAAACACCGAGAATTCTGGCGATCGTAAATGTTATCGAGTTGGTACTCAGCAAGCGAATTCCTGTAATTAAACCTGATGCAGTCAAAATATACACGCCCAAATTACTGCCCAAAAACAAGGGATAAATGGCAGATAAAATGATAGCAAATAGAAAAAAGGTAAAAAAACGCCCGCGTAAAATATGCCAGAGATTCATCGATCGCTATTTAATATAAGTTGCTAACTTTGTGCAAACTTAACATTTTTAGCGACTCGTAGGAAATTTCAACTTCGAGTTTTTTTTGCGATCGCCTCCCATTGACTCTTTTTCTCTTAACAGCTTTGACTACACAATATATTATATATGTAATACATTTAAGCGGGAATGTAGCTCAATTGGCAGAGCAACCGGCTTTTAACCACTATCTTAGCCTGAAACCCTTGATATCAAGGGTTTCAGGTTAGTTAGAGAGTTCGAGTCTCTCCTTGCCCATAATTGTTCATATAATCATTAATTGTCGCAGCGCGTCTTCTGCAGCGCGTCTTCTGCAGCGCGTTTTTCGGCTTCTTGCTTGCGCTTATCGGTTCCGACCCCAAACACCCTCTTTTTGCCTTTAACACGGACTCCAACTGTAAATTGTTTGACGTGATCGGGACCGGATTCTTGAATGAGAAAATACTCGGGGTTTTCGCCATACTCCTGTAATGCCCATTGTTGAAAGCGATTTTTCGAGTCGATTAGGGTTTGGGCATGGTTTTTAGAGGGAGGGGAAGCAAGGCGATCGCTTATTTCGACAAATAATCCCTCAATGTAAGTTCGCACGGCTTCGATGCCAGAATCCAAGAAATAAGCGCCGATCAGAGCTTCAAAAGTGTCGCTCAATAAAGAATCTTGATTGCGTCCGCCGTCTTTTTCTGTCCCTTTTCCCAAACGCAAAAGATCGCCAATTTTAATCTTTCTGGCAACATTGGCCAACTGTTTTTCATCCACTAAAGCCGATCGCAATCGGGTTAATTTGGCTTCGTTGATTTGGGGGTAGCGCCGATATAAAAATTCCCCAATGAGAAATCCTAAAATTGCATCTCCGAGGAACTCTAAGCGTTCGTTATCATCTCTTTCATCTGGGTGTTCGTTAATATAAGAACGATGAGTGAGCGCTTGTTTGAGTAAATCTCTATCTTTAATCGGTGGAATTGTCTTTAATTGTTTAACCATGTTTAAAATTGTCATCGATCGCAAAAATATAAATCCCTCTTGAGTCATGAGTGCTAATTTTGTTACATTATGCGAGAGAAATCAAAGAGAGAATCCAATCACAAATGAGATTTGTTCGATCGCTCCCCATCTTTAGAAGAGCTTCATTGCTAGCATGGCACTCTTGCGCTTTGTTTTTCCTCAGTCCAGTTTTGGCACAGTCAGAGGAGAATCTCGACTCTTTGCCTCAAAAGAAACCAACCTCTCTACCTGATTTTACAGAATTATCTCTCCCTATTTTTACAGAATCATATCCCAGAGCAGAGGAGCTTCTGCGGCCGGTCGATCGAGAATATTTTTCACTTCCGGAAGACAAACGAGAAAACTCTTTTGAGGAAATTCTCCCTGTTTTTCAATTGCGAGACGTACAGCCGACAGATTGGGCTTACGAAGCCCTGCGATCGCTCGCAGAACGGTATAATTGTTTAAGTCATTCTCCCGATCGCCTCTTTCGCGGCAGGCAAATTCTCCGCCGTAATGAATTTGCCGCAGGTTTAAATGATTGTTTGCAAAACTTACAAAATTTGCTTGCGATTGACATCGAAACCGTGCAGAAATTAGAAGAAAATTTTGCTAGAGAATTAAGCAAACTCGAGACAATTTCCACCCGTGTCGATCGCTTTGAAGCACGAGTTGCCCAACTTCAAGAAAATCAGTTTTCAACTACCGTAAAATTTGGCGGTCAAACGATTCTTAATTTAGCCACTCCAGCAGGTGGAAATCCACCGGGTTTGGGCAACACAGAAACGATATTCGCACACCAAACGCAACTCGCTTTTTTAACCTCATTTACCGGACGCGATCGCTTTGCCTTTACTTTCAGCAGTGGAAACTTTGATAATCTCGGCTTTGCCAATTTTCAGGTTCTCAATACCTACATGGCATTGCTCAATTCTCAAACGGGTTTGAATAACGATCTCGTGTTGAACTCCCTCGAATATCGCACGGCGGCATTTAATAATCGTGTGGTTTTTACCGTCAAACCCATTGGTTTTAGTTTAACTGACATTCTCACCGCGAATACCCCTTATCTCGACTCCGGACATGGGGCAGTTTCTCGCTTTGCTTCTGGGAGTCCCTTCTTACAAATTGGCGCGGTGAATGCCGGGTTTGGGTTCGATTGGTTGGTTAGCGATCGCACTCGCTTGCAAATGGCTTATGGAGTCCGCACGAGTTCCGATCGCGGCTTATTCGATGCCAAACATCGCACCTTTGGGGTACAACTTCTCAGCAAACCGTCGGAGAATGTTATTACCGGAATTGCTTATTTGAATGGTTATGCCAGTGACGGACGCTTAGATACCCTCACGGGAAGTTTTAACGCCGATACCTCGGGATTTTTTCTCGAACCTGCCGATATTCACGCCCTTAACTTTACGATGCAAATTCGCCTCCATCCTAAGGTTGTGTTGGGGGCTTGGGGGGGATTTGCTGCGACGCGATCGCGAGAATCTTCGGCGATCGCCCTTAGTGCTACAGGATTAATCTCCCTCGGTATTGCCGATCCCTTTGGACGAGATGGGGATTTTTTCGCCCTCATGTTCGGCATTCCACCAAAAGTTATCGCAGGAGCCGCGATCGAGCGTCTGGACTCGGATACGGCTCTTCATTTTGAAACCTTTTATCGCTTTCGTCTTAATAACAGCCTCTCAATTGTACCGGGATTGTTTGTCGTGACCGACCCCGGCCACATTCGCGAAAATAGTACAATTATTGTGGGTTCGGTTCGCACGGTTATCCGTTTTTGAGGGAATCCCACAATCTCAAATTGACTTAATTATTGATTGCCCCTTAATTATGAGAAAATTTTTACTTTTATCTTTAATTGGACTATCTGCGGCGATCGCACTTCCGGCAATTCCCGTGCAAGCACAGCCAATCACCAGTGCGACAATTACCGAAATTCTCGATAGCGATCGCGTTTTCATTCAAGGACAGAAAGCTCGTTTAAATAGTGTTGCGCGAGGAGGACAACAAGTTAGAACAGGACAAGCACGAGCCGGACTTAAGTTTAACAATAATGCCAGCATTCGCATCGGCCGCAATTCATCTTTTATTGTGGGCAGTCGTTGTGTAGAAGTGCGTCGGGGACGAGTAGTAATTTCTGGCGCTGCCCGAGGTTGCGTGGGATCGATTGTTGCGGCAACCCGAGGTACGACCTATGCGATCGAAGTGAATGCGAAACAAGAGGGAACGATTAGCGTCCTCGAAGGAGAAATTGAAGTTTCCGATCTGGAGGATACTCGCATTCCTGCGATTCGCCTTAAAGCCAAACAACGCGTTTCGATTAGCGTGGCAGGAGAAATCGGTGCGATCGAACAGTTCGATCGAGCAGAATTTGAAAATCTGTTGCGAGGACAGCTTTTCGAGGGGTTCAACGTTGCCTTACCCACCGCAAGCAATTTGATTGATGCTGGCGCGATCGCTGCAAGCCGTTCCCAAAGCAATACCGGATTTTCCGGCTCCTTTTTAGCATCTGCTATTAGTGGTGCCAGCGATCCGATGGCAGCTTCATCTAGTTCTAGCAGTCTTTCAGTGAGTTCTACAAGTTCTTCCTCGGCGGCTACCATTGCCACAGAAATTCCCGATCCTACAGTAAGTTCGACTATTATTAGTGCGAGTGTCACTCTCCTTGAGTATGACGTTTCTATTTCTGCCGGAATTAGTGGGGATAGCGGCACCTTTAGCGATGAAAATGGTACAGCGATCGATGTCGTCATCAGACGGGGAGATTTTCCCACGATCGTTGACCTCTCTTCCGATTATGTTATTGATGGCAATACGATTAGTACCGATACGAGTGGCAATGTTTTAATTAATGGAGCGATCGCCGAATCGACTTCTGTGGGGTTGAGTGGCAATAATGCCGTGGTAACGGTGGTGGGACAAGGGGGACAAACATTACGCTTGCAAGTGTTTAATGTGAGTGGAAAAGAGCCGATCGCCGGGCAAACTTTTTCCGGCCAGATCGTGTTTGGACCTGTCCCCGATCGCTAAATGACTGAGAACCTCGATTTGAGTCGCGATCGCCAATTGCTCTGAGGACAACAAACGCATAATGTAAAGTGTTGTTGTCTTCTCAACCGATCCGGTCTCGAAATCGGGCTTGTTGTCATTATGTCCTCCGTTCCGTCTATTAGCTGCCAAATCCCCCAAGAATGGCTCGAAGCCATCGATCGCTATGCCTCAGAACGGGATCTGCATCGGTCTGATGTTCTCAAACTCGCGATCGCTTCTTTCCTCGAACTCGACTCTTCTGAACTCCTGCGAGAATCAGATAAGCTAAAATCCCTCACGCAACAGTTAACTCTCGTCAGCAAACAAGTTAAAAATCTACACAAGCGCTTGAAAGAAGTTGAAAATAAAGAATCTCGGGCTATTGCCCCTGCGATCGTAGAAATGGTTGAAGCGGAATTTGTGACCCCTGAATGGGATACCCCCAAATCTCATCCCGTGGATCTGGAAAATTTAGCTAAATCGGGACTTACGTTAGAAGAATTGTGCGATCTCAAGCAACTCAATGCCGAGTCGGTTTCTGCCCGCGCAAAAAGAGCAGCTTTACCTATCGAAACAGCAATAGAATTGGCGACGAGTTGGCATTATCAACCGAGGACACAGCGATATTACCCGCCTTTTAGCGCTAGCGATCGCTAATAAAAAATAACTAAAATCGTTCCTTTTCTCAGTAACTATGAATTAGAAACACTTAGTATTATTGCGATCGAAATGACAAAAATGGAGAAAAAAGTAAGAAGATCGCATGAATTGTCAAAATCCAATAGTCAATAAAACGTAATGATTTTTTGAGATTTCCTTTGATACAGTGAGACCCAGATTATTCACCTTGTCGATTTAACTTTGTTGAAAGAATATTGAATTGAGATGAAACTTATTCAAAAATGCGTTGCTGAATTCATCGGTACTTTTTGGTTAGTATTGGGAGGATGTGGTAGTGCCGTCCTTGCTGCCGTTTATACCGCAGATAGCGTTCAAATTGGAGTAGATACGGCATTTCCCTTGGGAATTGGCTTGGTCGGCGTATCGATCGCTTTCGGTTTAACTGTCTTAACAATGGCCTATGCGATCGGTCATATCTCTGGTTGTCACCTCAACCCTGCGGTTTCCTTTGGATTGTGGGCAGCAAAACGCTTTCCCAGTGGGGAACTTTTACCGTATATTGTCTCCCAAGTGTTGGGTGCGATCGTGGGGGCGGGAATCGTTTATCTTATCGCTAGCGGTCAAGGAGATTTTAGTCTGAGCGGTTCAAATCCTCTTGCTACCAATGGTTTTGGCTCTCACTCTCCTGGCGGCTATCCGCTTATCACTTGTTTGATTACCGAAATCGTGATGACTTTTATGTTCTTAATCGTGATTCTCGGTGCAACCGATCGCCGCGCCCCTCAAGGTTTTGCTCCCATTGCCATTGGTTTGGGATTAACTCTCATTCATTTAATTAGCATTCCAGTTACGAATACCTCTGTTAATCCCGCACGCAGTACCGGGCCCGCAATTTTTGCAGGAGTAGAACTCTTCAGTCAAGTGTGGCTTTTTTGGGTTGCTCCTATTATTGGAGCGCTTCTTGCTGGATTTCTCTATTCCCAATTTTTTGAGGAATCTCAACCGGAACAAGAGACAGCAATTGAAGAATAAAATCTTGTTTTTTAAGTCATTAAGCCCAACTTAATTATCCTGTAAGATTGCATTATTTTCAACCAATGCAATCTTACAATTTTATGCAAGCAGCGATCGCATTCCCATCCTATTAATTCCAGCTTTATGATTCATACTTACCGGGAGACTCAGCCGCTTTAGGAAGCGAACGAGAAGGAATATCATAAGGAGCAGGATTGTCAATAATTTCTAATTGTTTGTGTTGTGATTCTGCCGATTTTTTCTTCGGTTTGGGAGTTTGCCAATTATCTTTTCCTTTACGCCGTTTTGCCGTTCTTTCTTCGCTAGTATCTTCCGAAACCACTTCATATAAAATTGCTAATTTATCTTTTTGAGAACCCTTTCTAAGAACTCGTCCCAAACGCTGTACATATTCCCGAATCGAACCAGTTCCTGATAAAATAATGGCAATACGAGCATCAGGAACGTCTACCCCTTCATTGAGAACGTGAGAAGCGACGATGACTTTATAAGTCCCTTCTTTAAATTGCGTTAGAATATTGTGTCGTTCTTTCACTGGTGTTTGATGGGTTAAAGCAGGAATGAGAAATTCTTGGGAAATACGATAAACCGTCGCATTATCGTTGGTAAAAATAAGCGTTCTTTCGGGATAATGTTCCCCAATAATTTCGGCTAAAACCCTCAACTTGCCATCGGTACAAAGGGAAATATCTTTTGCTTCTCGATGTGCTAACATTGCTCTTCTACCAGCCTGCGATCGCGCCGAAGCCTGTACGAATAGTTGCCAGCCTTTTAAACTCCCCAAACTAATATTAGATTGGCGCAAAAAATCATTGCGAATCTTCATCGAGCGATCGTAGGTTTCTCGCTCTTTAGGGGATAATTTCACTTTAATCTGTACGACTTTATGTTCTGCGAGAGCCTGTCCGGATAATTCTTCCGGGGTTTTGCGATAGACGATCGCACCGATTAAGGCTTCTAAGTCCCGATGAGAGCCATCCGATCGCTCTGGCGTTGCTGTCAAACCGAGACGATAGGGGGCGATCGCATATTCAGCGATGACGCGAAAAAAGTCCGTCGGTAAGTGATGGCACTCATCGAAAATTAAAAGAGCATAACGATTGCCTAAATTTTCCGCATGAATTGCCGCACTATTGTAAGTTGCCACGAGAAGGGGAGTGCGATCGCCAGAGCCGCCGCCTAAAAGTCCCAACTCTACATCGGGAAAAGCCGCCTCGAGTTGGGCGTACCATTGGTGCATTAGATCCAACGTGGGGACAAGAATGAGGGTACTGCGCGGCGTAGACTGCATCGCCAACTGTGCTAAATAAGTCTTTCCCGAAGCCGTCGGTAACACCACAACCCCTTGCCGTCCTGACATTTTCCATGCTTGCAATGCTTCGTTTTGATGGGGATAAGGAGTCATCTCGACACTTGAAGTGAGCTCGAGAGGCATAAATTCCTTGGCTTCGTCGGTAAAACTCGTCCCCTCTGCTTGTAAGGCTTCCACAAGGAGGCGATAGTGAATAGCTGGAATACGAAACTTTTCTACGCGATCGTCCCAAGTTGCATACTCGATCCATGTTTTTCCCCGAGGGGGTGGGTGCAGGAGTAATGTTCCTCGATGGTAGGTCAATTTGGACTGGCGCGGCATAGTTTGAGTGTTATTAGCAAGATCGCTTAATCTAACAATATTCTACGATCGCGCGATCTCGCTATGATTTCTGTACAATAGAACTATTATTTCTGCGATCGCCTAAAAGTTGTTATGGTTTCCCCAATCATTCCTAAACCTTCTGCTTTCATTGGTAAAATTCAACTGGAAGAAGTTGAAAATCGAATGCTTTTTAAATTTACAGACGATCTGCAAGCACGTATGGAAGAATTGTTGGAAAAGAAGAAAGGCGATCGCTTGACCTTAGAAGAAATTCCCGAACTGGAAGCGATCGGGGAATGCGATCGTATTTTTACCCATGCTAATGCTATGCTCTTAACTCAAAAATGACCATTAAAAAAATAGCATCTTATCAAATTAAGGAAAATCATGAATAGGAAAATATTTTATAGACCATTTTGGTGTAGTTTAGCAGTTATATTCAATATTATTTCTCTAAGATTTTTATATTATGAAAAACTGGAATCTTACGATCTCATTATTTCCTATTCACTAGGAATTGCGATACTCTTGTATTTATCAAAATTGTTCTTGTTGATACGAAAAAATAAACCGGCATTTTTCCGAGTAATACATATTTGTATATTGATTTTTCAGGTTATATTGCTGGGTTCGATCGCAAGCGTATTACTATTCTTATCAGACGGTATCGCAATACAAGTTGGTGGTTTTATTTCTTTTATTTTGTTCAATTCAACAGCTTGGATCATTGGTTTGTCTTGGTTTTCTATACTTGGATTCATTAAACAAAAACAAATCGAAAAAATAATAATACTAGAAGAGAGAATCGGATTTCTTTTTCCAGATGAGATTAAAAGCTATGTAAAGATACGTTCTGCATCTGAAAAATATCTTGCATCTAATCTGATTCGCTTAATCAACTTGAGCCTTATTATTTTTGTGGCCTCAATTGCAATTTCATTCTTTTTCAAAAACTTCAATCCTTTATGCTTAGATATTTTGTCTGCAATCCCTGCTCTTTATGCTTTGAGATACTACATCTTATTATGGAGAATAGAAAAAGGATATTTCGCCCGAAATCATCGTGAAGCAAAAGAACTTATCCACTTTATTGAATCCCAACGTAAAAAGGATAAAGATGATTTTGGTAGTGGTGGAAAAGGACAAGCATTTTCCCATACTAGAGCAGAAAAAACATCTATATTATCCGATCGCGGATTATCGAGGAAACGCCCATGAATTCTGACTTACTGACTCAAATTTTTAGATGGGTCATTGAATTACTTTTATTGCAAAGTCCCTACAGAACAGCTTTAGGGATTCTGTTAGGATTTGGATTTGCAGGATTGCTCCCTTTTCTGGATGAGGTGACTGGGTTTCCATTCGAGCAAATTCAATGGCCAGAAGCAACGTGCATCTCTTTGTCTTTAGTAGTCATCAATGTTCCAAACTTTTTTAAAAAATATAAGATTTCATCAAAGTACCAGAAAACACTTGATTTAATCGAGAAAGGACGACGAGAAGGAACACTGAGCGAAGAAGAAGCACGAGAGAGATTTAGAATTTTGATCGAACGAGTCATGAATGAAGAATCAAAACAGCAGTTTATCTCCGAACTCCGAAAAATGTCGGGCTCCGAACTCCGAAGAATTTCAGAATCAGAACGCGAAAAGATGAATCCTGACGATTAAATTGAATCTTCAAAGCATTTTATCGACTAGGAAGCATTAATTTTATACAAGCGATCGCAGTTATGAGAAAGGAAGAATGCGAACCCGCGATCGCGATTTATTAATTGTCACCAAAGCACCCGCTTCTAAAAATTGACGAGTTTGCGCGATCGCGGAAATAACAAGACTTTATAAGCTAAACATTCAGACAAATCCTCAGATTCTAAATAAGGATATGCCTGTAAAATTTCATCATGCGATCGCCTCACAGCCATCAAACCCAAAATTGTACCAACTGTCACCCTCATTCCTCGAATACAGGGTTTTCCTCCCATAACTTCCGGATCTATGGTAATGCGCGTTAATTGTTTCATCCCTCTAAGTCCTCCACTCTTCATTTCATTTTAATCCCATTCTCTCAATGCACTCTCTCCGTCCCTTGGGTCTTCTTGGCGGAAACTTGTCTAAATCCTGAGAATTAAGTTAAATTTAATTAAGATAACTTGGCAATTGCACTGCTCATTCGGTAAAGCAGGAAATTTTCACCCGCGATCGCGATCCAGAGTCAAGAGAGCGATCGCCCTCTATCATTTTCCCGCCGCAATTGACCGCCAACCCGCTAAAGCAAGCCCTTATAAAATATGAAACTTTCTTGGAGAGTCCTCTTACTGTGGACGCTACCCGCCCTCATCATCGGTTTTTTCCTCTGGCAAGGGACATTTAACACCGCCAATGCCTTTGGCAATAATACTGCCAGCACCCGCATGACCTACGGGCGTTTTTTAACTTATCTCGACGCGCACCGGGTTACTAGCGTTGACCTGTATGAAGGGGGACGCACCGCGATCGTCCAAGCCACAGATCCGCAACTCAGCGATCGCCAGCAACTCCTGCGAGTGGATCTCCCCCTACAGGCCCCCGAACTCATGGCCAAACTACGACAAGAGGGCATTCCCTTCGCTTCTCATCCCATTCAAAATAACGGCGCAATTTGGGGATTATTGGGTAATTTAATTTTCCCAATTTTACTGATCGGTTCTCTATTCTTCCTTTTCCGCCGTTCCAATAATATGCCGGGAGGTCCCGGCCAAGCGATGAATTTTGGCAAATCCCGCGCCCGTTTTCAAATGGAAGCGAAAACCGGAATCATGTTTGATGATGTGGCTGGCGTTGACGAAGCCAAAGAAGAATTACAAGAAGTTGTCACCTTCCTTAAACAACCCGAACGCTTTACCGCCGTGGGTGCAAAGATTCCTAAAGGTGTATTGTTAGTGGGACCTCCCGGAACTGGTAAAACTTTATTAGCAAAAGCGATCGCCGGTGAAGCGGGTGTTCCTTTCTTCAGTATTTCCGGTTCTGAATTTGTGGAAATGTTCGTCGGAGTGGGAGCTTCTCGCGTTCGAGATTTATTCAAGAAAGCCAAAGAAAACGCCCCTTGTTTGATCTTTATTGATGAGATCGACGCAGTGGGTCGCCAACGCGGTGCCGGTATCGGTGGCGGTAACGACGAACGGGAACAAACCCTCAACCAACTTCTCACGGAAATGGACGGGTTTGAGGGCAATACAGGGATCATTATTATCGCCGCGACCAACCGCCCGGACGTTCTCGACTCTGCCTTATTGCGTCCCGGTCGCTTCGATCGCCAAGCTACGGTAGATGCACCGGATATTAAAGGCCGCTTGAAAATCTTAGAAGTTCACGCCCGCAACAAAAAGATCGATCCCCAAGTTTCCCTTGAAACCATCGCCCGTCGCACTCCCGGTTTTAGCGGGGCGGACTTGGCAAACTTACTCAACGAAGCGGCAATTTTAACCGCACGGCGGCGCAAAGAATGCGTCACCATGTTAGAAATTAACGATGCCGTCGATCGCGTTATTGCGGGGATGGAAGGCACGCCGTTGGTGGATAGCAAAAGTAAGCGCCTCATTGCTTATCACGAAGTCGGTCACGCGATCGTCGGCACTTTAGTTAAAGAACACGATCCCGTACAGAAAGTAACCCTCATTCCTCGAGGACAGGCCCAAGGACTAACTTGGTTTACCCCTAATGAAGAACAGGGCTTAATTACGCGATCGCAACTCATGGCCCGCATTGCTGGGGCAATGGGCGGACGTGCAGCAGAGGAAGAGGTCTTCGGTCACGCAGAGGTCACAACGGGTGCTGGCGGTGATTTACAACAGGTTACGGGCATGGCGCGACAAATGGTGACGCGCTTCGGGATGAGCGATCTCGGTCCTTTATCCTTAGAAGATCAGTCTGGGGAAGTGTTCTTGGGCAGTAATTTGATGACGCGATCGGAGTATTCCGAAGAAATTGCCACCAAGATCGACCAGCAAGTACGAGTTATTGCTGAAAAGGGTCACGAAATGGCACGCCAAATCATTCGCGACCATCGCATGGTTATCGATCGCTTAGTCGATCTGTTAATCGAAAAAGAAACCATTGACGGGGAAGAATTCCAGCAAATTGTGGCGGAATATGCAACGATTCCGGAAAAAGAACAGTTTGTTCCGCAATTGTAATTTTTCTCTAATTTTTTGATTGCTTGGCTCTGTCTTATTGATTAAGGCAGGGCTTTTTTTATTTGTTTGAGCAATATTTTTAAAAATCTAGTCTTGAAATTTTTTACAAAGCTCTTTGTAAACATCTTTTGGTGCAATCCCAATAGACTGTAATTCGCATTCGACGAATGCAAGGTTGACCTCCACGTTTTCCCGACTCTATGGTGATAATGTCACGATAATTCATCTTTTATTTAAAATGCGATCGCACTTCTCTCAAATTCCTATCAATAGTCATTCAACCATAACGCATATCTTGGGTTGGCGGGATCGCTGTTGCGGGGTCAAATTTGCGAAGTTTAAAGACTTGTAGAGAGAGTAACCAAAGATAGTGAGGATTGAGTAAAATGTAGCGTTTCCAAAGGCGTTGGGGTTCTTGGATGAGGCGAAAAAACCATTCCATGCCGATATTTTGTAGGAATTTGGGGGCTTGGGGCAAAAGTCCGGCGTGAAAGTCAAAAGCTGCACCGACGGCGAGTAAAGGCATCGATAAATTATCGCGATATTCGTAAGCCCATACTTCCTGTCTCGGACATCCTAAACCCACAAAAGCGATCGCAGCACCGCTTGCTTTAATTTGTTGAATAATCTCTTGTTTTTCTTCTGGGGTGGTTTGGCGGAAACGAGAGGGCTGCATGCCAACAATTTGCAAACCGGGAAAACGCGATCGCAGATTTTTAGAAAAGGCTGCGAGGACTTCTTGGCGACTACCATAGAGGAAAATCGGTAAACCTTCCTCGGCTGCCCTTTTACAGGTCAATAGGGTTAAATTAGGACCGTAAACGCGATCGCGCAGTTTCGCTTTATAGAGAAAGTTTAGCGCCCACCGCACGGGTTGTCCGTCGGGACAGACGAGATCGAGATGGTTGAGGCGATAGCGATGGGTGTCATCTAACGCCCCAGTCATGACCCCGTGGACGGCTAAAGCAGAGATAGATAGCCCTTGTTTGGCTTTAGCGGCTTGGACGATGCGATCGACGGCAGCTTCGTAGTCGATGACACTGATATTAACTCCGAGAATATTGCGCTTTCCAGCATCAAGCATAGTGATTCGAGAATGAAAGGTTGCGATCGCCTTGGCAATAAATAATGCGATCGCTTCAATTGTACAAAAAAGAGGGAATTTACCGAGAAAAATCTCATGATCGGTGTTTTTCGAGCGATTCTTTACCATAATGTTGCCATTCATCCCCTATTAAAATCAAGGAAGAAGGGTGACTTTCAACCCTTACCTAAATGTCGCCAGAAGGCTCCCGCGAGAACGCGAAGCGTTTAGCAGTGGGAGGATGTCAATCGCTCAAATTGAGAACGAGGGCGATCGAAGCGTATAGTAAGAGCGTGCCTGATTTATACTCAAAACCCCATGAATATCGATTGGTTGAATTCTTGGTTAGTCGCGATCGCTTTCAACACGATTTTACTGGCTTTTGCATTTCTTATCCCCAAAAAGCTCTTAACTTTTTGGGGCTATCTGCACGCATGGATTCTCGGGGTTCTCGTTTGGGGAATCCTATCTTGGCAAGGATATCTCGTGGTCATGTTTTATTTTTTAGTAGGAGTAGGAGTTACTCGCATTGGGAAAGCACAAAAAGAAGCGGCTGGAATTGCCGAAGGGCGATCGGGGTTGCGGGGACCGGAAAATGTGTGGGGATCGGCTTTAATTGCGACTTTATGTGCTCTGGGAACGCTCATTGTTGACGAACCTTTTCGAGAACTATTAATCTTAGGTTATGGGGCAAGTTTTTGTACGAAACTCTCTGATACTTGTGCCTCAGAAATTGGTAAAGCTTACGGACAACGAACCTTTTTAATTACGACCTTAAAACCCGTTCCTCGAGGGACAGAAGGTGCCGTCAGTTTAGAAGGAACTCTTGCCGGAATAATTGCCTCGGCCGCGATCGCAATTTTGGCTTGGGGATTACATCTGATTTCTCCGCTTGGTATCCTTTGGTGTATCCTTGCTGCTTTTATCGCCACTAACTTAGAAAGTGTCATTGGGGCAACGATACAGGAAAAGTTTAATTGGTTGACCAATGAAGTCGTGAATATTATTAATACTTTTATTGGTGCGATCGCAGCTTTGATGATGGCTTTAGTTTTTTCGCAACTGAGTTAGCGATCGCTTACCCATTCCCATGAACTTTTAGTGTTTAATAATAGGAGATTGATATGGAACTTTTAATTGTTGAAGACGATCGCGAAATCGGTCAACTCATTCAAGATACATTAACTCGAGAAGGGTTTCAGTGTTCAGTTGCAACCGATGGCTTACAAGCCTTAGACTTATTTCGAGATAAGCAACCCGATCTCATTATTCTCGATATTATGTTGCCCAAACTAGATGGTTTGGAGGTTTGTACGCGCATTCGCCAAAAGGAAGGACTGAAGGATCCTTATATTTTGATGCTAACAGCAAAAGGAGAGGAAATCGATCGCGTGATTGGTTTATCCACCGGTGCTGATGATTACTTGGTTAAACCCTTTAGCCCTCGTGAATTAGTCGCCAGAGTTCGGGCATTATTACGGCGCAGTTTGCGACATGAAAGTACCCACGTTTATCAAAGCCCGCATTTTATTATCGATTGCGATCGGCATCTAGCTACTCGTATTCTTGACGAGAATACCGAAGAAACTTTAGATTTAACAACTTTGGAGTTCAAATTAATTGCTGCTTTTATGAGTTATCCCGGACGAGTTTGGAGTCGTCCTCAACTCATCGAAAAACTCTGGGGAGATGACTTTTTTGGTGATGAAAGAGTGGTAGATACCCATGTGGGAAGATTGCGAAAGAAGATTGAGTTAGATTCTTCTCATCCTACCTTTATTAAAACTGTGATTGGGGTGGGTTATAAATTTGAGGATAGTTGAAATTACAGGAAGGGAAAGTAACTGCGATCGCGTAATCCAGAAGTCTTCTTCCGCCCTTTGATAAGATTCATTCGCACAAATCATTAAGGCATTCTTTCGCATTTTTGGACTCAGACGAGAAGAAGGAGCAAGACCAAAATATTCAGCCTGTTTGTTAGTAATTTCAACCTCTCCAACAATTGTTTTTATTTTTCTCATTCTCCCAATTTCTATTTGGCTAACTTTTGAAAAAAAATCTTAGCAATTTCTGGGGCAACTTCCTCTTGAATTTCATCTCTTAATGTAATTTCTATTTCTTCAAATGTTTTCAGGTTGTCAGAGGGTGTATTTTGGTGTAAGATTTTCGCAATCTCTCTGGCATACTCTTTCACTTTTTCTCGTTCCTCTGTACTCAGATTCATTTTTTCTCCCTTTTTGAGTTAATTCTTCCTTTTACTTACCATGATTCGTCGATTTTTCTTTCTCTTTTTTTTGTACTATTTCTGACTTTTTCTACATATCATGTTCGGTAGACCCGAGAATTCTAATATTCCCTCCGTACTGGCTTGAAATTTACCTCCTAATAGCTCTCCTTCAAACTTTGCATCGACAAGGGTTTGCAGGAAATCCAAAACATTTTTTACAAACCCTCTCAACCCCCGCATGGGTAAGAAAACCTTGCTTTTTTCCAAACTCTCGCTTACTTGCCTCGCGATCGCCAGTAAAATATCGGTAACATCCACATCTGCCGTATCTAAATCTTGAGTAGATGCAAAATAAATCACAAAAAAACCTTCTTTTTCCAATTCTGTTTGTAGGAGAGATAGTTCTGTCGATTTACCACACCCAATATGACCTGTAAATAGCTAGCAAGTCGGTCTATTTGGAGAGAGTCTCGCAATGGTTCGCTTCAATGCCTCAATAGTTTTGCTACCGCGTACCGAGCTAAAATCGATATAATAGCGGCGATCGCCTGCATCTCCTAAGTTCAAGTTGCGATTCGGGTCGCACATATAAAAAAACTTTTGTAACTCCGAAGATTCCATATTAATTTGCTCGTGCCGACTCTCTGATTATACTCTCACTCTGTAAAAAATAAGGGAATAACGCTATTATCTCACTATATTTCTTGATAATATTTGCAATACCACAACCTAATAATAGTGAAAAATGAGGTCTTGATAATGCGCGATCGCTTCCTCGCCATAATCTAATTGCACGGCTTGTAAAAGGAGGGACGTTAAAAAAGCATTTGCACCCAATGATATTCTGCCATCGATATCAAGTACAATTGCATGATAGTACAATAGCTCAAAAACAAATTAATTGTTATATTTCAGAAATTAACACCATTCACAGTGTCACCATGTATAGTGTAATACAGATTTATTTTTTCAGATAAAGCTCTAGCTATAGCGTATTATCCGAGCTAAACTAAGAGACCGAGTAGACAATATGGCATAAAAAATGCAACAGATCCCATCAGTGGCAACCCATTCTATCCTAGGAATGGATACGAATACTTCGGTTGTACTCAGCACCAGTGTTTTGCCCAATCATGCAAACATTCAAGTTATCAAACGCGATGGGACAAAAGCATCCCTTGACGTTTCGAGAATCCGCAAAGTGGTTGAATGGGCTTGTGCGGGTAGGTCGGTTAATCCGATTACCCTCGAAGCCGGATTGAAAACTCGTTTGCAAAATGGTGTCACTACGCGAGAAATTCAGGATAACCTCATCAACTGCGCCTTAGAAATGTGTAGTCCGGATGAACCAGACTGGCGTTATGTTGCCGGGAGATTGCATATTTGGAGTTTGTGGAAAGATACACTGGTCTCTCGGGGCTATCAATACGGAAATTATGCTCAAACCGTACAAACTAATGTTTGTGCTAATCTTTATAACGCGAAAATCCTCACTTACACGTCAGACGAATTGCAAGAAGCCGGCTCTTGGATGAATCCGGAATGGGATACAGATTATGATTATGCAGGGGCTGTCCTGTTAACCAAACGCTATTTACTCCCCGATGAATTGCCTCAAGAAGCGTTATTAACTTGTGCCTTACTGTTAGCTTCCGTTGAAAAACCAGAAAGCCGAATGGGATGGGCAAAACGATTTTATGAAGCGATCGCTACACGAAAAATCTCTCTCGCTACTCCCATTTTAGCTAATTTGAGAGTACCGCAAGGATCCTTATCTTCTTGTTTTATTATTGCAATTGAAGATAACTTAGAATCTATTTTTGCTGAAATTACCAACACCGCCAGAATTTCTAAAAATGGGGGTGGAGTTGGTGTGAATGTTTCTCGCATTCGCGCCACAGGAAGTGCGGTCATGGGGAAGTCGAATGCTTCTGGGGGCGTGATCCCTTGGATTAAACTTCTCAACGATACCGCGATCGCAGTCAATCAAGGTGGAAGGCGTGCAGGGGCAGTTACAGTAAGTTTAGATACGTGGCATTTGGATATTCCTGAATTCCTTGAAATGCAGACTGAAAATGGCGACCAAAGAAGGAAGGCATATGATATTTTTCCTCAGTTAGTCGTCACCGATGAATTCATGCGCCGGGTAGAAAATAAGGAAATGTGGTCCTTGGTCGATCCCTATGAAGTGAAAACTAAATTAGGGATTGATTTACCGCCCTTATGGGGGCAAGAATTTGTTACAGCTTATGCCCAAGTCGAAGCTGCGATCGCGAATAATCAATTAACACTGTGCAAGCAAATTAATGCACGAGACCTGTTTAAAATGGTCATGCGATCGCAGATAGAAACAGGCATGCCTTATTTATGGTTTAAAGATACGGCAAATCGCGCCAATCCCAACCAACATGAGGGCTATATTCCGGGGGGAAACTTATGTCAGGAATCGTGGTCGAATGTCGTTCCCGGAAAACTAGCACATACTTGTAATTTAAACTCGCTCAATTTAGCCAACCTCGAACTCGAAGAACTCCCCGAAATTTGCGAAACGGCGGTGCGTTTATTGGATAATACTATTGAAATCAATCACGCACCTTTTGCCGACAGCGACACCCATAACAATCGCTATCGAACAATTGGAGTTGGTTGTATGGGTTTAGCTGATTGGCTGGCAAAACATCGCCTTTCTTATACAGATTTGACTTCAATTAGTCACCTGTTTGAAGAAATGGGCTATCATTGTACTCATGC
The DNA here is from genome assembly GCF_059821285.1 of Spirulina sp. LEGE 11439. Lineage (NCBI taxonomy): Bacteria > Bacillati > Cyanobacteriota > Cyanophyceae > Spirulinales > Spirulinaceae > Spirulina > Spirulina sp. LEGE 11439. The sequence continues at coordinate 34,847 of NZ_JCAMRX010000018.1, read as the reverse complement.
TTCGATGGCACTGGCAAAAGAACGAGGAGCATATCCAGCGTTTGCGGGTAGCGAATGGAGTAAAGGTCATTTAATCGGGGCGAAACCTGTAGAATGGTTTGTGAAGAATGCCACGAAAAAGGAACGCTGGCGCGAACTTTCTCAAGATATTAAAAAATACGGCATTCGCAATAGCCATATTACTGCGATCGCGCCGAATACTTCCTCTTCTCTCGTGCAAGGGTGTACAGCCAGCGTGCTTCCAGCTTACAGTCGCTTCTTTTATGATAAATGGGCAAAAGGAACAGTACCCATTGCACCGCCATTTATCAAGGAATACTTCTGGTTTTATCCCGAAAATAAAACCTTAGAACAAACCAAAGTCGTCAAAGCGATCGCAACGATTCAACAATGGATTGACACGGGAATTTCTATGGAATTACTGTTTAATTTGAATCAGGGTGTTTATTTCCCCGATGAACCCGATCGCAGCTTACAAGCTAAGGATATTTTTGCGACCTTGATACTGTCATGGAAAGAAGGATGCAAAGCCGTTTACTACATTCGCACCGTGCAGAAAGATAATTTCAAAGAAGCAGACGATACTTGTTCTGCTTGTGCAAATTAAGATCGGTTTAAGCAATGTTGAACATTATCAGTGTTATATTGATAATGTTCATTTATTTTTAACCCCTGTAATGCCAAATACTCCTTACAAAAATGAAAAAATAACAGCAAATTTAATGCCCGTTAATCCTATCTTTAATCCGGATGGAGATGATGCGATCGAGAACCGTTCCCTCTGGTTTGGGAATATCACAAACCTAATGCAACTCAATGATGTTCGCTATCCTTGGGCTGTCAGTTTATATCAACAAATGAGAGAGAATTTTTGGGTTCCACAAAAGCTAGATTTGACTCAAGATGTTGTTGATTATTGGAATTTAACCCCAGAAGAACGATATGCTTTTGATGGAATTTTATCGTATTTAACTTTTCTCGATTCCGTACAAACTTGTAATATTCCTCACCTCAAAGCATCGGTTACGGCTCCAGAAATTAGTCTTTGTATGGCAGAACAAATCTCTCAGGAGGGAATGCACAATCAAAGTTATCAATATATGATCGAGACGATTATTCCAGCAGAAAGGCGCAATGACGTATACGAGTTTTGGCGCACGGATAGAGTGTTATTAGGGCGTTGTGAATTTATTGCCAGTTTATATCAGCAATATATCGATAATCCTACGTCAGAAAATTATTTTATTGCGTTGATGGCAGATTTTATTTTGGAGGGTTTGTATTTTTACAATGGCTTTATTTATTTCTATAATTTAGCCTCGCGGATGTTAATGCCGGGGAGTGCAGATATTTTCAAAATGATCAATCGAGATGAGTTGAGTCACGTTCGTTTATATCAGAAGATTATTCCGGAAGCCATGCAAACTTTCGTACATTCAACCGACCAAATTTATGAGATGTTTGCTGCTGCTGTTGAGCATGAATGTCGCTGGACGAATCATATTGTCGGTAATCAAATTTTGGGGATTACAGAAGCAAGTACGGAACAATATACCAAGTATTTGGCCAATATTCGCCTGCGATCGCTCGGTTTAGACCCTTTATACAAAGATGAAAAATATAAAAAGAGTCCTTACAGTCATTTAGAACGATTTTCCGATACGAAAAAAGAGGCGCATACAAAGGCAAATTTCTTTGAAGCAGGGGTGACGAGTTATGTTATGTCTTCAGGGGTTAGCGGTTGGGATGAGATTTAGTTTTTAGGAAGCGATCGCATCACTCAAAAGAAAAATCGGAAAGTAGTGTTAAACCAACTTTCCGACATTTAGCTCCCAAACTTTAAAATTTTAATAACTGAAACGGATAGATTTTTTGCTCAGTTTGCTAGCAATTGAAAAAAGAAATATGTTGTGTTGACTGCGAATCTTATTTACAGTATGTCAAAAAGAGACGAGAGCGTAAATAGAGAAAAATTGATATGTTTGGCAGCAAAACAAGGAAAGATACCTGCCAAGTTGATAAAAGTTGACAAAAGTTGATAGAGAATCTCAAGGGATTGTTTAAACTGGAAGAAAGAAACGTGGATATTGTTCTCTATTTTGCCCTCGAATCGTGCAACCTCAGCCGTTGAAAGAAGTTCAATGAAATCCCTATTTTCTGCCTCTCCTCCCCAAGCTCGCCAAACTAAAGAACAATTTGCCCATCCCGAAGAATACCTTTCTTTTGAACTGGGCAAAGCCGTACAGGAACTCCCCCCACTCTACAGCCGCTTGTTGGCGGGAACGATTAGCTTGTTGGTTTTTGGCGCGATCGCTTGGGCTTATTACAGTAAAATCGATGAAGTCGCCGTCGCCCAAGGCGAACTTCTCGCTACGGTACAAGTGCGCCCAGTTCGTTCCCTCAAAGAAGGGGTAATTCGCGAAGTGAAGGTCAGAGAAGGGGATAAAGTGGAAGCGGGAATGGTTTTAATCGAACGAGATCCGGCTCTTCCTCAAGCTGATATCGATCGCCTCACCAACTCGATGAAATTAATCGAACAAGATATCGCCCGCTTGAATGCCGAATTAGAAGGAAATACAAAAAGTGGAACGCCCTTGCAAGATCGCTTAATCGTCGCTCGCTTGCAAGACTTTGAGAGTCGTCGCGTTACTGCGATCGCTCAGGCTCAACGCCAACGAGCCGCGATCGAGAGTGCTAAAGTTCGCAAAGTTCGCCTGCAAGATAATCTAGTCAATGCCCGAGATAATTTAGTCAATGCAAAAGTGAGCTTCACGAACAGCCAAAAACTTTTTCAGCAAAGTCAAGAACGCTTGCAATTATCGCAAGAGCGAGAATCTTCTTTAGTGACTCTTGCAGAGCAAGGGATCGTTCCGCGCTTAGACTATCTCGAGGCTCGCGAGCGCGTGGCGCGGGCAGAAGCTGAAGTCACTCAAGCCCGAGATGAACTCACCCGAGCCAGCGATCGCATTACCGATGCCAAAAATAAAGCCGCTTCCTTGGTTAAAGATATAGAAGGACAAGAACAAGAAATCCGACAGGCAGAACAGGCTTATCGTGCTGCGATCGGTCAAGCGCAACGCTTGGGAGCCGAACGGAAGAGCGAAATTCTAACGCAACTCAATCGACGTAAAGAGGAATTGACTGCCGCGAAAGGTCAACTGGAAAAAGTCAAAAAAGAACGCACGGGAGAGACAATTCTTGCTCCTTCTACGGGAACGGTTTACAATCTTAAAGCGACTTTAGGACCCGTACAAACTGGAGAAGAACTCCTGTCAATTGTTTCTCAAGATGAAAAGTTATTTTTAGAGGCCAAGGTATTGAATCGAGATATTGGGTTTATTGCACCGGGGATGAAAGTAAAAATAAAAATGGCAACGTTTCCTTTTCAAGAATTCGGTACCGTCGATGGAAAAGTTATGAATATTAGTCCCAATGCGATCGCAGATGAACAATTAGGTTTGGTTTTTCCCACTCGAGTTGAACTCTTCCAATCTGCCAAAATTGTGCGAGGACAAAAAGTTGCATTTACTCCGGGTATGGCAGCTACGGCGGAAATTGTCACCCGACAAAAATCGATTCTAACCTTCCTCATCGAACCGATTACTCGCCGTTTCAATCAAGCCTTTTCCGTTCGCTAAATGATAATTGTTCATTGCTCATTGTTGATTGAAATGCTTCATCGGGTCATCGACTACAATCCCTCGCTCGTTTTGCCGGAAACTCCGACAAAAGAAGCCCTTGCAATTTTGCAAAAAGGAGAGCAAGAATGTATTTTAGTAGGCCAATCGCGCGATCGCATCGTCGGACTGTTAACCTCAGCCAAATTGCTTCAACATATTGCCACCGTCAAAGATTGGCAGAACTATCCCGTAGAAGCGATCGCAATTCGTCAATTCAGGATTTGTTCGGTCTCTGAATTAAGCGATCCGATAAAGTTTTGTCAATCTTGCGATGATGCGCCAAGTTCTCATCTTCTCATTGCTGACGAAGACAATCAAATTATTGGTATTTTATTAGACAAAAATCTTTCTCGCCTCCGAGAAATTAATCGAGAAGTGGAAGGGGCTTTTATTAAGAGATTAGATGCTGAAATCGAACGACAAAAATTGTTACAACAGAAATTGCATACAAGCTATACCCAGACGAATGCACTGTTAGGCGCAATGAGCGATATTGTTTTGGTTGTCGATATCGAAACCGATAATCTCAAAGTCGAGCTTCCCAACCCAAATTTAACCAACGATGCGATCGCAAATTTCCTCCACCAAACTCTCGAACAGTTTTATGACAGTTCCTATTCAGAACTTTTTATCAACAATATCAAAAAAGCCCTAGCAGAACAAAAAACAATTGAATTTGAATATACTTTATCGGAAAACGAGAATACGATTTGGTTTGCTGCCAGAATTTCCCCAGTATCCCAACATTCTGCCATTTGGGTAGCTCGCAATATTAGCGATCGCAAGCAAGCAGAAATGGCACTGCAACATTTAGCGGCGGAATTAGAAAAGCGCGTCCTCGAACGAACATTTGAGCTACAAGAACTCAATCACAATCTAGAGACAAAAGTAAGGGAACGCACGGCACAATTGCAATCCAGTGGAGCTAGATTTCGCTCTCTCTTCGAGCAAGCTGCCGTAGGGGTTGCACAAGTGAGCTTAGATAATGAATGGCTGTTGGTCAATCAAAAATTATGCGAAATTTTGGGCTATCCTCGAGAAGAACTAATTTATAAGCAATGTTGGGAAATTACCCATCCCGACGATCGACCCGCCACCCAAGAACATTTGCAGCAACTGCTTGCGGGGGAAACGTCAACCATTACCTTAGAAAAACGCTATCTTTGCAAAGATGGTTCGACGGTGTGGGCAAATATGACCCAATCTCTCGTGAAAGATGCCGAAGGAAGACCCAAATACGGGGTGAAAATTGTCGAGGATATTAGCGATCGCAAGCAAGCCGAGGCAGAATTGGCAAAATTGTCTTTAGTGGCCAGCAAAACCGATAATTTGGTCATTATTAGCGATCGCCACGGTGCGATCGAATGGGTTAATGAAAGTTTTAAAAAAACCACAGGATATGCCTTACCAGAAATACAAGGACGAAAACCCGGGGATTTTCTTCAAGGACCTTTAACCGATCCTGCAACTGTGCAAAAAATGCGGCAGGCAATCCATAATAAATCTTCTTTTGTTGGAGAGATTGTTAATTATCATAAAAGCGGGAGACCTTATTGGTTGTCTTTAAGTATTAATCCCGTACTGGACGATCGCGGCGAATTGACCAATTTTATCGCCATCGAACGAGATATCACACAACGCAAGGAATCGGAATTAGCATTACAGGTCAGTGGAAAACGCTTGCAACTGGCCCTCGAAGCTTCGGGGGATGGGTTGTGGGATTGGAATATTACAACTGGGGAAGTTTATTTTAATCATCTTTGGTGCGAAATGTTGGGCTATCGTCAAGACGAATTATCCGGACGCATCGAAACGTGGCAAAGATTAATCCATCCCGAAGATTTGCGGCAATTCCAGCAATCCCTTGAGGCTCATTTTGAGGAAGATTCTCGTCCCTTTGCTCTCGATTATCGCTTAAAAATGCAATCGGGAGACTGGAAATGGGTGGCGGGATACGGTCAAGTTGTCGATCGCGATGAAACAGGAAAACCCTTACGCGCGATCGGAACTCATCAAGATATTAGCGATCGCAAGCAAGCCGAACAAGAGGTACTCAAAGCATTAACAAAAGAAAAAGAACTCAGTCAATTAAAATCGGGTTTTATTACCATTGCTTCCCACGAATTTCGCACCCCTCTGACGGTGATTATTGCTGCGGCAAAACTCCTCAAACATTATGAGGATAAACTCTCCCGAGAGCAGAAAGAACAACAATTAGAGCGACTGCTCCGAGCCAGCGATCGCATTCTCAGATTATTAGAAGATATTCTCGTTTTAGGCAAAGCCGATGCTGGAAAAATAGAATTTAATCCTGTCCCTATCGATCTGAAAGTATTCTGCGAGGAACTCTTAGTAGAACTGCGCCTATCAGATGGCGATCGACACAATTTTATCTTGACTTATCAGGGACAAACCGAACAAAAAGTCCCCATCGACGAACATTTGCTGCATCACATTTTAAGTAATTTGCTCTCGAATGCGATGAAATATTCTCCAGTTCATGGCGAAATCACCCTCACTTTGCAAGTGAGCGATCGTCATGCTATTTTTCGGATTAGCGATCGCGGTATCGGTATTCCCTCAGAAGATATACCTCACTTGTTTGAAGCCTTTCATCGCGCCAAAAATGTCCATGAGATTCAAGGAACGGGGTTGGGATTGGCGATCGTGAAAAGAGCGGTAGAATTGCACTCTGGGACGATTTCAGTAGAGAGTCTGGTAGGAGTAGGAACGACATTTACCGTCACAATTCTTTTTTAAAAGCAGCATTGCGATTTTTTTATTCTCTACAAAAACCCGAGCAAATTGTACAGAGAGACAACAGATTGGGAAAAATTCTCGCCAAGAGAGGTAGCTAACAATACAGAAAGCGGTAGTATTTTTACAAAACGTTACTGCTATCGTGCATAATATTAATAATTTATTCCAGAGATATCTTTGGAAACTCAAGAGAGTTTGTTGAATTTTAGTGAGGTAATTCAGGGTGAATCCTATGATATCAATTGGCGATCTCGTACAACAGGCATTGAAAACAGGTTATCTTACCATTGAGGCCGAAAATCAATTGCGCTATTTTCTTCATCAAACTCAATATGGTTTGGAGGATCTGCGAGCATTTATGACATTGCAACAAGCAGCAATGGACGGTTTGGTGAAACAACAATCTCGAGAGCAATTCCATCGCACCACTCTCGCGAAGCAATCATCGCTCTAATGTTGCTACAGATCGAAGATGAAAATTGCCTTGAAACAATGTTTAAGAAGAATCTTGAGTTTGTTTTTGGGGATGTTCCCGATCTTGTACGGTGTTTTGTTATTGAGAAGACCTCCACGATCGCAATACCAAAAACAACTCTTTCAAGGCATTTTTTATCAGCGCATCCTTCATACTCAACCGCATCCCTTTCTCGTGCATCCCTTTCTCACACGCCCTTTTCTCGTGCATATTGTCGCGATCGATTTAACAAAACCGGGTATTCAAGTTGCGGTTACTCCCGGATCTCCAGGTGAGGATGGGAAGGAATTTAATGCCCAAACAACAGGAGATTTTCTGAAAACCAATCATTTGCAATTAGCGATTAATGGCAGTTATTTTATGCCATTTTATACCAAGCATCCTTTAGATTTTTACCCGAGAACTGGCGATCGCGTCAATGCGTTGGGTCAATCTATAGCAAATGGGATAACTTACTCTTTGCCTCAAGATGGATGGAATGTTCTCTGTTTTTCTCCAGACAATCGCGCCAGTATTACCAATCTTTGTCCTGCCAATACTCGGCATGGGTTAGCAGGGGGATACATTCTCATCTTAGAAGGAAAACCCGCTCGCGAGTATAAAAATCGGGAATTAACGGCTCGCTATCCTCGCACAGCAGTGGGTATCGATCGCCAAGGAAAAACTTTATGGATTGTTGTGATTGATGGTCGTCAACTTTTTTATAGTGAAGGGGCAACTTTAACCGAATTAACGCAAATTTTACTAGAATTGGGCAGCGATCGCGCCCTAATTTTAGATGGTGGTGGCTCGACAACTTTAGTGACTGAAAAAGAGGGAAAAATGCACGTGCTGAATTCTCCCATTCACACGCGAATTCCTCTGCGTCAACGGCCCGTTGCCAATCATCTTGGCTTTTCCGCTCTTCCTCTGAAGCGGTGACCAACCATTAAAAGACAGACAGCAAAAAGAAAAACAACCCTCAAGCCCTTCTGAGAGAAAAAAGAACAAGATTCTAACTTCTGATAAAGTATTAGTTGGCGATCGAAACGAATCATAACAGCATTAATCGCCTAATTTTCCCTCGTTATCTCTTACCAATTCACGTGCTTCACCGTCCCTTTACTGTTGTTTTAATTGTTCCGACGGGTATCGGTGCAACCATTGGCGGTTATGCGGGAGATGCTCTACCCGTGGCCAAGGCATTTTCTGAGGTTTGCGATCGCCTCATTACTCATCCCAACGTTCTCAATGGCGCACAAATGTATTGGAATATGCCCAATGCTTTCTATGTTGAAGGCTATGGGTTGGATCGTTTTGCTGCTGGTGAATGGGGCTTGCAAGCCGTCCGACAAAATCGCCTTGGTTTACTCCTCGATCGCGCCATCGAACCCGATTTGCAATTACGTCACATTCAAGCCGCAGATGCTGCTAGAGCCACATTAGGATTAAAGCTGACCGATTATATCGTGACGGATGCCCCCCTCGGGGTAGAACTGCGAATCGCCCCCTCGGGTGCGAGTTGGGGAACATTGAACAACCCGGGTAGCTTATTGAGAGCAGCCGAAAAATTAAAGCAAGGAGGAGTAGAGGCGATCGCCGTCGTTGCTCGTTTCCCCGATGAAACTGACAGTGAAGCCCTACAAAACTACAGACACGGCTCGGGAGTCGATGCTCTTGCCGGTGCAGAAGCCGTTATTTCTCACTTAGTTGTCAGAACCCTGCAAATTCCCTGCGCCCACGCTCCGGCTTTATCTCCCTTGCCTGTGGATCCACAAGTGGCCCCACGAGCGGCGGCCGAGGAATTGGGTTATACTTTTCTTCCCTGCGTTTTGGTGGGTTTGTCCCGCGCGCCTCAATTTGTCACACAACTTCACAAATCGGCATCAGACTCTATTTGGGCAGATGAGGTAGATGCGATCGTCTCTCCGATCGATGCTTGCGGGGGAAGTGCTATGCTCAGTTTAGGTAACCCTAAGGCGATCGCCGTTGAAGATAATCAAACGGCGATGCACGTCCCCCCTGAATCGTTAGGAATCAAAGCTATGCGCGTTCGCTCTTACCTAGAAGCACTAGGCGTATTGACGGCTTATCGAGCAGGAATCGATCCGCATACCTTGCGTCCCGATCTATCAATATTGCGCTGTCTTTCTTAGTTCCCTTTTTTAAGAATCGCCTGTTATAAAGCCCGTGAATCAAACCGAACCTCCTGAATTAGAATCTCTCACTCGTACTCAAGTTCTCGTCGCCATGGCCGTGACGGCAACAATCTTGTTAGTTGTTGCCAAAGTTTGGCAATCTCTCGGCTCGGTACGGATGCTCTCTCTACAATTTACCCTGAATGCCGTGTTTTGGGGATTAGGTCTGGCCGTCGCGATCGTGGTCGCAAGTACTCTCGTCCATCGTCTCTGGGCGGACTATCGACGCAGTGCGAATTATTATTTGGATTTAGTGGTTAAGCCGTTAATTTGGCCGGATTTGCTTTGGCTGGGGTTACTGCCGGGATTGAGTGAGGAACTTCTGTTTCGCGGTGTAATGCTTTCGGCTTTAGGGTTGAATGTGACAGCCGTTATTCTCTCGAGTCTTTTATTCGGAGTCTTGCATTTGAGCGGCACGCAACAATGGCCGTATATGATTTGGGCGACAATCGTGGGAGGTGTTTTGGGATTTAGCGCGATCGCTACGGGAAATTTATTAGTTCCCATTGTGGCTCACATTATCACGAATTTTGTGTCCGGGTGTTTGTGGAAATGGGCAAATCCACTGGAAATATCAGAGTCTCAATGAATGACTCCTTAATTAAAATCGAGATTTTCGACTGAGGAAAAAGGCAAAAACCGAGAATCATTATCATTCTCGGTTTTTATTTTTTGTTACAAAAAAAGGTCGGTTTTGGTAGTTATTGTTACGATAAAGCGAGCGATGGATCGGTCAAGATAATGAATCAAAATCCAGCTTTATTTTAAACATGAAATTGTATTGGTTCGGAACTCCTAAAGCTGCGATCGCTGGATTTTTCTTGTTAAGTTAAGCGAGTTTGTCAAACATTTTTAAACAATTTTATTGCAACTTAACAGGGCGCAACATGATGAACATAAAATTTAGCAATTAATCGGAAAACCATGCCAGAAACATTGTTCAAAATCGATCTATCGAAACCCATGGCTGAACAAGAGATTGTGGGTCATAATCGATGGCATCCCGATATTCCCGCAGTTGTTTCCGTTAATCCCGGTGAAGTTTTCCGCATCGAGTGCAAAGACTGGACAGACGGACAGATTAAAAATGACGATAACCCCAATGATGTTCGCGATGTCGAACTGACCCTCGTTCACGTTTTGAGCGGTCCCATCCACGTTAACGGCGCACAACCCGGCGATATTCTTGTTGTTGACCTGTTAGATATTGGCGCATTACAAGGGGACGAATGGGGCTTTACGGGAATCTTCGCGCGAGAAAACGGCGGCGGTTTCCTCACCGACCACTTCCCCAATGCAGCCAAAGCCTGTTGGGATTTGCAAGGAATTTATGCGAGTTCTCGACATATCCCCGGGGTACGCTTTGCCGGAATCACTCATCCCGGTTTGATTGGGTGTGCTCCTTCTCAAAAACTACTGGATACATGGAATGCAAGAGAGCGAGCTTTAGTGGAGAAAGGTTCCCTTGACCAACTCCCTCCGTGGAAGCCGAAAATGCCGCCTTATGCCGCTTTACCTAACCCAGAAAATGCAGTTCTGGGTTCTTTAAAAGGAGCAGAATTCGATCGCGTGGCAGCCGAAGCCGCTCGGACGGTACCGCCGCGAGAACATGGGGGAAATTGTGATATCAAAAACCTCTCTAAAGGTTCGCGGATTTATTTTCCCGTTTATATTGATGGGGCAAACTTATCGATGGGTGATATTCACTTCTCGCAAGGAGATGGGGAGATTTCTTTTTGCGGAGCGATCGAAATGTCGGGTTATATCGATCTTCATGTCGATATTATCAAGGGTGGAATGGAAAAATACGGGATGGTCAACCCTATTTTTAAACCCGGTCCGGTGGAGCCGCATTACTCGGAATATTTGATTTTTGAAGGCATTTCCGTAGATGAGTTTACCGGGGAACAATACTATCTCGATGCTCACGTTGCCTATCGTCGCGCTTGCCTCAATGCGATCGAATATCTCAAGAAATTTGGCTTTACCGGAGAACAGGCTTATCTATTATTAAGTTGCGCTCCTGTCGAAGGTCGAATTAGCGGTATTGTTGACATTCCCAATGCTTGTTGTACGTTAGCATTACCGACCTCTATTTTCGATAAAAATATTCTCCCCAGTTAACACCTAGAATTAACCATTACCCATTTAAAAACAATGCCCTTGTATGAATTTCGATGCGATGCTTGTGGCGAATTTGAAGCCTTTCGGACTTTAGCGCAATTTGACGATCCCATGTATTGTCCGACCTGCGAGGCGATTGCCCACCGCATCTTTTGCGCCCCCAATATCAATCTCAATTCTGGCCGCTTGCCGCGATCGCCCAAAGAACCCCGACTCGTCAAACAGGAACGCAACCCAACTTTTTCAAGATACCAAAGTATCAAAAGTGGGCGGCCTTGGGCGATCGCTCATTCACCCCAAAGACTATAGTATCGATTAAATCAAAAGGGGTCAGCACAAAAATGCGACCCCGGATTTGAACAAATCTCTAAAAGCAAAAATCTTGATTTTTGCTTTTGTCTTCTTACTATTTTCGTTGAAAGAGCTTCACTCCTCTCAAAATTAAAAGTCTCGTTTTAATTCCGGCAGGCTTCCCGCGCAATTCTCGCTCTAACCCGAGGATTCTACCCATGCAAGCGGCTGCAAGTAACGTTGCAATCATTTTTTTGTCAGCAATTGGAGGCTTTGCCCTAATCTTACCTTTAAGAAACCTGACGCATTTCGACAATTTCATAAAACCATGCTTCCAGCCGATCGCCCAAAGCGGTTAAAGAATATTCTTCTTCAGCTTGTTGGCGACAGGCATAGCGATCGCATTCATCAAGGCGCTCGATCGCGGCAATTAACCCCTCAATGCTATCGGGTGCGACTAAAAACCCCGTTTGACCTTCCCGCACGATTTCCACGGGGCCACCGCGCTTATAGGCGATGATAGGAACACCGCAGGCCAGGGCCTCGATCGCCACGTTGCCAAAGGCCTCCACCCACCGAGGAGTCATTAATAAAGCACGACATTTTCCCAATTGCGCCTGCAATTCTTCTGTAGACAAAAAACCCATGTATTCAATCGGCGCATTTTGATATTTGGCTTGAATTTCCTGCCAATAATCCGGGCGATCGATCTTGCCAAATATCTTTAAAGGAATGCCTGTTTTTTGTGCGGCCATGACTGCATCTTCAAGGGCTTTTTCTGGGGAAATGCGAGCCACCCAAGCTAAAGCATTCTCCGGTTGCGGGCAAAATTGATACTGTTGCAGGGCGATCGCGTTACTCAAACAGCGCGGATCGGTGATACCGGCAAACGTTTCTGCTTGGATGCGAGTATGAAAGGCCAGAGTTTCGGGAAAAACGCTCCAAGTTTCCGCGATCGCTCGATCCATCGCCTTTGTTAACGATCCCATGCTAACCAAATGAGCAATAGGACAAGAGAAAAAGGGTGTTAAATAAAACGGCAACCAATCGTAAGCAAAATTAACAATTAAATCGAAGCGATCTTGTACCGTTCTGGCATAATCCCACATTTTTTCCAGTACGGAATTTTCCGGTAAAATAATCGGACTGTCTCGATCTTGAGTTTGGGCGGCAGTTTGTAGCGTTCCTTCAATTTCTTTGATGGGAATGTTGGCCAAATGCGAACCAACTGGTGCGACGATTTTGAGGTGATGCCCTCGTCGCTGCAATTCCTCGGCAATATTCTTTAAAGAGAGTTCGACACCACCCCCCAGCCCAGAACCCAACGCACCAACGGAAGTAGAGGCAAGTAATAACTGTAATTTCTTGGCTTCATTCATGGTTGCGATCGCTGGGTAGCATACGAATATGACTTAACTGACCTAAAGCCCATTTTGCCGTTTCCTGCACCTCTGGATCTGGGTCGTCGGTAGCATAATAAATCAATTGGCTTAATTGGGCAATTAACTCGTAAACGCGGGTTAAATCGCGAATGGCATTTTTCCGCACTTGGGCGTTATCATCTTGCAACGAGAGTGCCAAAGCGCGATTCATGGGTTTGAGGGTGCGAGTCCCAATTTGAGATAGGGCTTCTAAAATCAGGGATTGTTGTTGGGAATCTGACTCGAGGAGCAAACTCACAAGCGGTTGAACCGCCCGAGAGTCGGATCGTTGCGCCAATTCCCAAATGGCTTTTTTCCGTTTTTCGGGATCGGGGGAATGTAACTCGCGAATCAGTTCTTCAATGGGATCGAGTTGGCTTTGAATTAAATTGGAGGGGCTGTGAGGTGGCTCGCTCGCTAAACTTTTTGTCAGATGCGGGCGATCGTTGAGAGGGAATTCTGGTACGAGAGTTCTCTTCTCAGCCAAAGAAGGCGAGGGAGATTCTGGCCAAGTCTGGGGAGGTGGAGTGGGCAAAGGCGGAGGGAATGTTTCTATTTCTGAGTGATTTCCTGCATCCATACTCTCTGATTCATCTTTGAAGCGATCGCTCTCCTCGAAACTCTCTGGTTCATCAGCTTTCACAAAGATTTCCGTTTGACCCACGGGTTTTGTAATTGGGTATAATTCCGTGAGTTGGATTTCCTCTTCCTCCTCCCCTGCCTCAATTTCGTCGGTCTCTAGCTCATCTCGCTCATAGCCAGCTTGATTGATGTAGCGCAACAAGAAAAAGATTGTTCCCCCCATCCCCACCAGCAGAACCAATCCTCCACCGCCAAAAATGACGAGCTTTCTTTTCCAACCCCACGGCCTTTTTTTGGGTCTTGGTTGTCTTCTCGGAGTGGGAATATTTTGTAGTTCTCGCAATTTATCAAAGGAGGCTTCGTCAAAAATTCCTGTGGGTTCTAATTTTTGACTGGTTTGGAATTTAGTGACTGCTTCTTTCGTTTTTTCGTCGTATTTTCCCGTCGAATCCCCTTCGTAGTGACCGAGTTGTTTGAGTCGGTTTTGCAATTCTCTGACGATATCACCTTCATCCCCCGGTTTGAGTTGATTATTATTCTCAGAGGAATTGGTGTTCGGTGCTTCTTGTGCTTGGGCGATCGCGGTAGCTTCTCGAGGAGGTGGGGCAAAAGCAAGAGAAGGATTGGGACTGCTGAAAGTAACGCCAGTACCAACCATTGATAAGACCAAGAAGGAGAAAATGCGATCGCCAAACATTCTTTAACAAGGATGAAGTATGAAAGATGAAACTTGAAGGAAGATGGATTTCCTCCCCTCGCAGCAAAAAACACCCGAAATTCACTCTCGACAATCTTAACGCGAGGATTGCTCAAATGAGGAGAGATGAGGGATTTCCTTTGGCTAAATTATTGGGGACATTTCTGTTACCGAATAGGTTCGGAGTCGAGTGCTTTGATGGGCAGAGGCTGGGGATCGTTTAAAGAAGGATGGGAGGAGAGGTTGCGATCGCGCCAATTCTGCCACTGGCGATCGAGTTGGTTTCGTCGATTGATGAGATAAATACTAACTAAAGTCAAGGCAACTCCTATCCATTCAAGAGGGCTGAGAATTTCGGCGAGGAAAATATTGCTGAAAATGAGGGCAAAAATTGGGGTCAGGAAGGTTAAAGACGTAAAACTGGTGAGGTTTCCTTTTGAGGCAATGTAGAAAAATAGAGCATAGGCGATCGCGCTGCCAAATACTGTTGAATAACCCAAAGTTAGCCAACCCATACCGTCAATATTCACCCATTGATTTTGCTCCCAGAATACCGACATGACGAATAGAGGCAACCCGCCTAAAATCATGTGCCAACCCGTAGCGACAACGGGATCCGCATGGCGACTGACGTAACGAATGCTAATGGTACCCAAAGCCATTGAGAGGGAAGCACACAGCATCAACCATTCTCCATTCTCCAATAAGTTTCCCCCGTTGGCGAAGCTAGAGAAAGAAAAATGAGTCAATCCCTCGATAATCCATTCATCGGGCAAACCCACAAAGCCAATACCGATCGCCCCGATCGCTAATCCCAGAAATCCCCACCCGCCGATCGCTTCTCCAAATAACCAACTGGATAGCAGGGCGATCGCGATGAGTTGAGAATCAATGAGGGTAGACCCCAAACCCGCACCAGTTCTCATTAATCCGGCGGCGAGAAACCCTTGAAACATGAACCCATCCAACAGGGCAAAAATGCCAATCCAGAGCCATGCTTGCCATGTTTTCGGTTGGGGGAGTCGAAAAATGGCGGCGGCGGCTAAAATCAAAATTCCGGCGGGGACGAGGCGAAATCCGGCCATAAATAAAGGCGTTGAATGCGAGATAACGCCTTTCATGGCTACCATTGCTGTCCCCCACAGGAAAAACGGGGACACGAGAATCAAGGGGGTAAGAAAAGGGTTTTGGGGATTAGATTGGGCTTGCATGAAAGACGATTGAGTTTCTTTCACTCTATTGTAAACAAATATTGAGTTTTGTTAAAGTGCTGAGAAAATTTCTAGAAAAATAATCATAGAAGAAGGAATGCGATCGCGATCGAGATAAAAAATGAGAATAATTCTACTGTTTTATAGCAAAAAGTGTTGGTTGGTAATGGGTGTTATCAATTCTCTTTTGAGCCATTTTTTGATATGTTTCAACTAATTCACAGCCAATAAATTTCCGATTATTTTTGATAGCAACGACACCTGTTGTTCCCGAACCTGTAAAGGGATCGAAGATAATATCATCCATTTTCGTTGAAGCAAGTAGACAAGTCTCAACCAATTGTTCGGGGTAGACAGCAAAATGTGCATCTCTAAATTTTCCTAGTGGTATTTCCCAAACTGTTCTCTTATTTCTCCCTTGGGGATGAAAGGCTTGATCCCAACGACCATTATGTAAGTTTTGGTTTCCTTCATTTTTACCTTGTTCTGGCGTACCATTTCTTTTACCCAGATGTTTTCTTCCTCCTCTCATTTTTGATTCTGAGCTAAATGTCACATGAGGTTCTCTAATAGAGTCTGCGTCATAATAGTAGTCAGATGTTTTTGAGAAAAGAAATATATATTCATGATCGGTTGTTGGTCTATTTTTAACTGATGATGGCATAGCATTGGGCTTTTTCCAAATAATATCACTTCTAAGCATCCACCCTTTATTCTTAAGGGCAAAGGCAACACGCCAAGGAACTCCTAATAACTCTTTTTTCCGATAAGTATCCCCTAGATTGACCCATAAAACTCCTGTGTCTTTTAATTTGGGTCTAATTACTTCAAAACAAAGAGTAAGATTCTTAATATATTCATCTAAGTCTTTTTCTCTACCTATTTCATCTTGACTTGCATCCTCTCCTGAGTATTTTCTATGACCGAAATAAGGAGGGCTAGTAATGATTGACTGAAAATAGTCATTAGGTATTTTCTGATAAACTTTTCTGACATCTCCCAGAAGAACTTTATTAATGAGATTTTTGTAATTTCTCTGCTTAGTCATTATCAAGAATTCCTTCAATATACTTATTTAAATCTATCTGTGTCTTCTCATCAAATCCTTGAAATTTGTTTGGACTCATATCGAAATGAAAAATCAAATCTATTCGATTGTCAATATTCACCAATTCAGATGCAGACCAATTTTGAGCAATAATTACTACCATAATATAATAGATATTCGCATCTTCTTGAAGTTCTTGAATTGCAGCAATAATATCTCGTGTAAATATATGTGCATGACCGCCACCTTCAGTTTCTCTTGTTTTTATTGGCATTAATAATATCTCATTGGGTTCGCCACTTTGTGGGACGAGTTCTACAGAGATATCAATAGTATGATTACCTATTTTTATTTGTTTAGGCGCGATCTGGATCTTTTTATATTTTCCATAGTTTCCATATATTGCAAAATAGTTTTGAAAAGCTGTAACTATAGCAGTTCTCACCTTTGCTTCTAAGTGATGTCCTTTAATACTTCTTCGAGATCCTTCAAGGCGATCGATTATGACTTCTCTCACTGTCAACCAATCGAAACTTTTGAGCTGAAACCCTTGTCATTGCTGGATCTTTTGTTTAAAACTCAAATGAGATTGTTTTAATCTAGATCAATCATTGTCTAGTCCCATAACGTGACGATAGTGAGCTTCCAGTTTTTGCGTTGTCGCGGATTTAATATCTTTTTTCCAGTCGCTGTAATTAAACAAATCTTGGCGTAATTTTTCGATATTAATATGGGTGGGTTGTCCGGCTGCGACAATGCGATCGCCATTGACCCAGACACTATTCACAACTTGTATCGGACGACCAAAAATCAACAAGCCAACGGGATCGGTACGAGGTAATAAAGATAAATTAGTTAAATCGTAGAGAACTAAATCGGCTTTTTTCCCTACTTCTAAGGAGCCAATTTTATCAGCTAATTTAATGCCTGTTGCTCCTCCCAAAGAAGCCATTTTAACGGCTTCTTTGGGATTTATCCAGCGACGATATTCAAAATCTGTTGTATTGTGCAGCATCGCCCCGATCTTAATTGCTTCTAACATATCTTGACCGTCACTGCTGGCAGTTCCATCACAGCCAAAGGCAATATTCACGCCTGCTTGACGATATTTTAAAATCGGGGCAATGCCACTACCCAAGCGTAAATTACTAAGGGGATTATGAACAACTGTCGATCGCGTTTTTGCCAACAGAGAAATATCGTCATCATTCAACCAAATGCAATGAGCCAAAGAAGTGCGATCGCTCAAAAAACCAATGCGATCTAAATATTCTACCGCCGTACAACCATATTTTTCTCGGGCTAATTTCTCTTGCGCTTTAGTTTCCAATAAATGAGTATGACGGCATAAATGATAGCGATCGCTTAATTCAACGCAACCTTTAAATAAAGCATCGGAACATAATTGCGTTCCCGTCGGTGCCGTCATAATACTGATGCCTTCTTCAGGACGATGGAACTTTTCAATAACATCTTGAAGAAACTGTAAATTCTGTTCTGCCGTCCAATAAAATTTCTCAATTTCTCGATTTTCACCCTCATTGGGAATTCCGGCTTCGAGTTCGCAATCGTAAACTAAGGGACCGATAAAAGCTCGAATTCCGATTTCTCGATAGCCGCGAACAGTTGCCGCAACTGTTTCCATTTCTTGCCCCGGAATGAGAACCAAATGATCGACAACGCAAGTCCCTCCTGATAATAATGTTTCTACTGCCGTCCCCAAAGCACTGAGATAAATTTGTTCGAGTTTGACGAGAGGACAATCGTAGAGTTGGGTTAACCATAATTCTAAAGGATAAGGCGAAATTAATCCTCTTTGCCACATTTCTGATGAGTGAGTGTGGGCATTGATAAAACCGGGAAGTAATAATTGATTCGTCCCGTCAATAATTGTTCCGTTCGCTTCGAGATTGGGGGCGATTTTGGCGATCGCATCTCCTACAATTTGGACATCAACATTTTCATATCCTGTCTCGGTCAAAATCAATGTATTTTGAATGGTAAAATTCATATTAGTTATTAATGAACAATTATTCGTGAATCATTATCAATTCTGATTTCTATAATCCATTGATAATCGCGGTAATCGTAGCATATCTGGCTATAAATTTAACTCTGCAACAGGGATTAGATCGCTACTATTTTGCCGATCGCAAATCAGCAGAAGAGCCAATTGTACTAAATTTTGCTAAGGACTATGCAATTTTGAAACAGGACTATGGCTCAATAGAAGGTAATCAAATTCAGTTAAAAGACCGATCGCTCAACCATGAATAAGCCTCTACGCATTTTAGGAACTCCTCCCAATGCTTGGCAGGTCAATGCAGAAATTGCCGATATTTCCCGTCCTGCCTTGCCATCTCGAATTATCACTTTATCCACCGAAACGAAAACCTTACGCTTAGATGTAGCCAAAGCCGCTCTTCTCATCATTGATATGCAGAATGATTTTTGTCATCCTGATGGTTGGTTAGCGAGTATTGGTGTTGATGTCAGTCCCGCGCGATCGCCAATCGCACCGCTACAAACTTTATTACCGGTATTGCGATCGCAAAAGATCCCCATTCTCTGGCTGAATTGGGGAAATCGTCCCGATCTGCTCAATATTAGCGCGGGACTTCGCCATGTTTACAATCCCACTGGAGCAGGAGTCGGTTTAGGGGATCCGCTTCCGAAGAATAATGCCCCAGTTTTAAGGGCGGGAAGTTGGGCGGCGGCGGTGGTCGATGAATTAGTACAAAAACCAGAAGATATCTGCATTAATAAATATCGTATGAGTGGTTTTTGGGATACACCTCTCGATAGCATTTTGAAAAACTTAGGTAAAACAACGCTCTTTTTTGCAGGGGTAAATATCGATCAATGCGTGATGGCCACGTTACAAGATGCCAATTTCTTGAGCTACGATTGCATTTTATTGCAAGACTGTGCGGCGACGACTTCTCCAGAATATTGCTTGCAGGCAACGCTTTATAATGTTAAACAGTGTTTTGGTTTTGTCAGCGATTCGCACACTCTACAACAAAGTTTGCGATCGCAATGAGAGGAGAAATAGCGATCGCCTTTTTGTCGGAGTCGGAAAAGCTGGCGATTATTTTTTTCTAAAAATATTGAGTTACATTTGTAGTATAATTGCAGTCAAGCCGTATATTTTGCCCAACCCTTGAGATCGATCGCGTCAGAATGGATGAAACTCTAGAACTATTGGAATGGCCGCGCCTGTGCCAACATCTCAGCACCTTTAGTGCCACCAAACTCGGCGCGATCGCAGCGCGTCATCTCACTCCCCCTGCAACCCGCACCGAAACCCTAACTCTCCTCGAACAAACCAAAGAAGCCTATTTATTAGATAACGATATTAGTACCGGACTTTCCTTCGATGGCATCAAAGACATCGGCAACGCCCTCGAACGGGTAGAATTATTGGGAACTTTATCGGGGGAAGAACTCCTCGATATTGCCACTACCCTTGCTGGAATGCGACGCATTCGCAGGATTCTCGACGATCGCGAAGATATCCCAACCCTACAAAATTTAGTATCCCAAGTTCGCACTTATCCCGACCTAGAACGAGAAATCCATCATTGCATCGACGATCGCGGCAAAGTCACCGATCGCGCCAGTATCAAGCTTGCCGATATTCGCAGCAAACTCAAATCCTTGCGAGACAAGATTTACAGCATCTTGCAGCGCATCATCCAACGTCAGGGAGGGGCCATCCAGCAACCCACCATCACCCAACGGGGCGATCGCTATGTCCTTGCCGTGAAAGCGCCGCAAAAAGAGGCCATCCCCGGAGTCGTCCACGATACATCCAGCACCGGATCTACCCTCTACATTGAACCCCACGCAATTGTTGATGCGGGCAATCGACTGCGCCAAACTCAGCGTCAGGAGAAAACAGAAGAAGAAGTGATTTTAAGGGGCTTAACGGAGCAAATTGCTGCCGTTAAAGAAGACTTAGAACGCCTCTTAGCCATCGCGACGACCCTCGATCTGGCCACTGCCAAAGCGCGATATAGTTTGTGGTTGGAAGCCAACCCCCCTCGTTTTAGCGATCCCGGGGAAGCGATCGCCCTGCGTCAATTGCGCCATCCTCTTCTCGTTTGGCAACACAAACACGAACAAGGAAACGAAGTCACCCCCATTGACGTACAAATTAAACCGGAAATTCGCGTTGTTGCCATTACTGGCTCTAATACAGGCGGAAAAACCGTCACGTTAAAAACCGTCGGTCTCGCGGCATTGATGGCGAAAACCGGCCTATTTATCCCCGCCCGAGAACCGGTTGAATTGCCTTGGTTTAGTCAAGTTTGCGCCGATATTGGCGACGAACAATCTTTGCAGCAAAGTCTCTCTACTTTTTCCGGTCACATTCGCCGCATCGGTCGTATTGTGGATGCGATCGCCGAAAATCCCCAGTCTCTCATTCTCCTCGATGAAATTGGAGCCGGTACCGATCCCGCCGAAGGTAGCGCCCTTGCGATCGCACTTTTAAAACATCTCTGCGATCGGGTTCTTCTCACCATTGCCAGTACCCACTATGGCGAACTGAAAGCCTTAAAATACCAAGATCCTCGCTTTGAAAATGCTTCAGTAGAATTCGATGACGTGACCCTATCTCCCACCTATCGCTTATTGTGGGGCATTCCGGGACGATCCAACGCCCTGACCATCGCCGGACGGTTGGGACTACCGGAAACAATCATCAAAGAAGCCGGCGATCGCGTGGGGGGTTTTTCTCAAGAGATTAATAAAACGATTGTTGGGTTAGAACAACAGCGCAAGCAACAAGAAGGGAAAGCCAAAGAAGCCGCCCATTTATTGCAACAAGCTGAGAAATTCTATACAGAAGTCTCTCAAAAAGCTCAATCTCTGCAAGAACGAGAACGAACTCTAAAATTATCGCAACAAAAAGCCGTTAACGATGCGATCGCCACAGCTAAGGCAGAAATTAACAAGATTATGCGGGAATTGAGCCAACAGCAAACCATGCAAAGAGCGCAAAAATCAATCCAAAATCTTCAGCAAATTGACGCAGAATATTCCCCAAAATTTGCAGCCCCCAACGCCGATCGCGGCTATCAACCCAAAGTCGGTGAAAAAGTCCGCATTCCTCGTCTCGGACAAACCGCCGAAGTTTTAGGGATTAATGAAAATGGGACAGAATTAAATGTTCGTTTTGGTTTAATGAAAATGAACGTTCCCGTTACTGATATTGAGTCTTTAGATGGGAAGAAAGTCGAGAAGAAGCAAGCAGAAAAACAGAAAGTTAAACGAGAAGAGAAGAAAACAGAAACAATTCCCAGTCCTCCGGTTAAAGTAGCCATGGTACGGACTTCGCAAAATAGCGTTGACGTTCGCGGAAGCCGCGTATTTCAGGCAGAATCTCAAATCGAGAAAGCCATTTCTACGGCGATTCAAGCAGGGGTTTTATGGATTATTCACGGTAAAGGTACCGGGCGCTTACGTCAAGGCGTTCATGAGTTTTTAGAACGGCATCCCCAAGTCGATCGCTTTGAACTGTCCCCACAAAATGAAGGCGGATCCGGCGTGACTATTGCTTATTTGAAATAGTGACTGCAATTTTTAGTTTTCATTCACTTTTCATTTAAAAAGCACCTAAAACCAGAAAAGAGCAAAAAAGCAAGAAAATCTTAAGAATTTAGTTAAGTTAAAACAATAGAAAATTCCTTCCGAGGGCGATCGTTTGTCGCTAAGTTTGACATGGGTAACGATCCGCACCATCGCGGAAACAGAAACCCTCAAACACTCAGTCTGTGGAAGGAGATTGGTCAATGGCGAAATTAAAAGTTGCGATTAACGGTTTCGGTCGGATCGGTCGCTTGGTCGTGCGATCGGGAATGAAAAATCCCAACATAGAATTTGTTGGCATTAACGACCTCTTTCCCCCGGAACAACTGGCCTATATGTTTAAATACGATTCAACTCATGGCAGTTTTCCAGGGACGGTAGACAGCAATTCTGAAGGGATTAGCATTGACGGTCATTTTATCCCCTGTACCGCCATTCGCGATCCCGCCGAACTCCCTTGGGGCGATCGCAGCGTTGACTATGTGGTAGAAGCAACGGGACTCTTTACAAAGTATGACGGTGCAAGCAAGCACATTCAAGCGGGAGCCAAGCGAGTCGTCCTTTCCGCACCCACCAAAGACCCAGAAAAAATCAAAACAATGGTCATGGGAGTCAACCACGACGAATTCGATCCGGCGACAGATACAATTGTTTCTAATGCCAGTTGTACGACGAATTGCTTGGCACCCATCACGAAAGTCATTAATGATAATTTTGGCTTAGCAGAAGGCTTAATGACCACCGTACACGCCATGACCGCCACACAGCCTACTGTTGACGGACCCAGTAAGAAAGATTGGCGGGGGGGACGAGGTGCCGCGCAAAATATTATTCCGGCTTCAACCGGTGCCGCTAAAGCCGTGACGCTAGTTTTACCCGCTTTAAAAGGGAAGTTAACAGGGATGGCGTTTCGCGTTCCCACTCCCGATGTTTCTGTGGTCGATCTAACCGTTAAAACGGAAAAAGCTACCAGTTATGCCGAAATTTGTCAAGCCATGAAAGATGCTTCCGAGAATGGTTTAAAAAATATTCTCGGTTACACCGATGAGTCTGTTGTTTCTATGGACTTCAAAAGCGATCCGCGATCGAGTATTTTTGATGCGGGTGCAGGTATTGAGCTCAATTCTAATTTCTTTAAAGTTGTCTCTTGGTACGACAACGAATGGGGCTATTCTTGTCGCGTTATCGATTTGATGATATCGATGGCACAAAAAGAAGGACTCCTTTAAAACAATAGACTCAATTTTCAACAGTCCAGATGAGTTCCGGACTGTTGATGCTCTCGAAAAAAATTTCTTAAATTAAGATTAAAAAAATCGAATTTTGAGAAAATAAACTTATTATAGTTTTATCCTTCATCCCTGTCCGGGGCAACTTTGATTAAGTTTGCCCCTCTTTTTTATTAATATTGATTGAGATTCATTTTTTCTTCAATAATTGTGCTTTACCCTATTCCGATCGCCAGCCGAAACAAGATTTTGCGATCGCCAATTGCGAATTGATATAAATTATGCAATAATCAGAAGCCTTTCTCTGAGAATTGCTTTGTGTTATGACGGTCGTTTCACCTCCCAACCCATTTCAATATCAACCCCTTTACAAACCCAATCAGCTTTTATGTGGAAGGGGTCAAACGGTTATTGTTACGGGATGGACAGTAAAAGGGATATTGGCTAAACATTTAGATGCTTCTGAATATGCTGCGATCGGTCAATTGTACAGCCCGACGAGAGGAATTAGTTTATTGTTACGCAATTTACTTTTAAATCCTCACGTTCGCTTTTTGGTGGTTCTCAATGCAACAAAAGAGGATCGCAATGCAGGAGGGAGTCAATGTTTATTAGATTTCTTTCGCAATGGATTTAAAGCCGGAAAAAGCGATACAGGACGAGAAGTTTGGCAAATTGAATCGGAAATTACAGGCTATATCGATCGCGAGATTCCCGCCAATATTTTAGAAGCATTACAACATAATATTTCCTATCGAGAAGCCAGTTCAATTGATGAGGCGATCGCTATCGTTAAATCCTACAAACAACATTCGGTTACTGCTTGGGGAAAACCGTTAGAGTTTCCTTTATCGCAAACAGTTCCGACGGTATTACCGGGCGATCGCTACGGACATTTGATTAAAGGAAAAACTATCGCCGAAACATGGGTGAAAATTATTCATCGTATCAAAACTACGGGAACAATTCGCCCGACGGGTTACGATGGACAATGGCAAGAACTCATTGATTTAATGGCCGTTGTTACGGATGAACCGACAGATTTTTACTTTCCCGAACCGAATTATTTACCTTGCGATCGTGCTTTTCTTTCTCAATACATTGCCCAAATTCTTGATGATTCTCCTCAGCAAGAAGGGGTAAAATATACTTATGGTCAGCGTTTGCGTTCTTGGTTTCAAAGAGATCAGATCGAACAGGTTATTAATAAATTAAGCAACGATATTGATTCGGCTAGAGCCGTGATGTCTCTATGGGATGTTAAAGATTATGATGATAATAGTCCTCCGTGTTTAAATCATATTTGGATTCGCGCAATCAATGGAGAATTATCTTTAACGGCGACTTTTCGGAGTAATGATATGTTTGGGGCATGGGTTGTTAATGCAATGGGTTTGAGAGGGTTACAACAGCATATTCGCGATGAAATTGTTAAGCGCTCTCAGTATAATTTAAAAATGGGTGCGTTAATTACTGTCAGTCAAAGCGCTCATATTTACGATGATTGTTGGGAAAATGCTGAAAATTTAATTCAGAAACAATATGCCAAAATTTGCCGCGATCGCACTTTTGACGATCCGGTAGGTAGTTTTGCAATTTCAGTTCGAGAGAATACGATATTGGTCGAACATTTGACCCCGGGATCGGGAGAGATTATCAATTGTTATATGGGTAAAACAGCACGTCAACTCTATCAAAAAATAGCCGCCGACTGTCCTAATTTAGAAGTCGAACATGCTTTATATTTAGGCACAGAATTGCAGAAAGCAGAAACGTCTTTATCTCTTAAAGGGAATTTGATGTACTATCAAGATCGAAAATTTGAATAGTCAAAAATCGGGAGAATTCGTGTCTATCTTAAAAGAATAAAGAAAAACAATGGAATTACTCAAGATCGAAAAACTTAATGATATCGCATCAACTCCTCGATACGAACACAAAAATGACTCTGGACTCGATCTAATTTCTATAGAAAATTTAGAAATTCCTTCCAGAGAAAGTCGATTAGTTCATACCGGTATTGCCATTGAATTACCGCCAAACACAGAAGCACAAATTCGTCCTAGAAGTGGTTTAGCTTTAAAAAATAATATAACAGTTCTCAATACTCCCGGAACAATTGATGAAGGGTATCGCGGTGAAATTGGTGTTATTTTGATTAATCATGGAAAGGATTCATTTCAAGTAACCCAAGGAATGAAAATTGCTCAAATGGTTATTGTGCCAATTATTCGCGTAAAAATCGAAGAAATTAGCCGACTTTCCGATACAACAAGAGGTTCTGGTGGTTTTGGCTCGACAGGAATAAAAATTGCAGAAGAGAAATTATAATTAACTAGACTCGAGCCAATGTTACTTCTTCTTCTTGATCTTGATATTTCCCTTGGCGAGAAGAATAACTGATTTCACAAGGTTCGCCTTGCAAAAAGAGTAATTGTACAACGCCTTCGTTCGCATAAATACGACAATCTGCACTCGAAGAATTAGAAAATTCTAAGGTTAAATGCCCTCGCCAACCTGCCTCTGCGGGGGTTAAATTGGCAATTAACCCCACGCGAGCATAACTCGATTTACCAATACAAAGGACTGTAATATCATCAGGAACATTTAATTTTTCTAAAGCAACTCCTAAACCATAAGAGTGAGCGGGTAAAATGAAAAAATTGCCATTTTTATCGTTGTGAAGTTGTACGGGTTCTAAATTATCAGGATTAAAATTCTTTGGATCGACAACCGTTCCCGGAATATGACGAAATACTCGGAATTCTTTGGGAGAAAGGCGAATATCATAACCAAAACTACTTAAACCAAAGGAAATAACAGGTAATGCCTGAACGCGACGAACTAGATTAGACTCAAAAGGAATAATCATTCCCTCAGATGCCCTCTTTTTAATCCAAGTGTCATTCTGAATCATGATTTTCTTCCTCATTCTCAAGTTAATCTTAGTAATGATAGCAAATTATCTGCACTTTGTTATGATGAACAAAAAGGTTGATTTTATGACTTCGACATCAGTCAGAAAACTTTACGATCGCGATTTTTCGCTCTGGGTTGAGGATACAGTAAAATCTTTAAAATCTAGAGCCTTCGATCGCCTTGACTTAGAAAACTTAATTGAGGAGATAGAATCTTTGGGAAAACGCGATCGCAGAGAACTAAAATCTCGCTTGATTACTTTATTTGAACATATTTTAAAACGGCAATACGTTCCGCTTGCTGATTGTTATCGAGGATGGGAGGTAACTATCAAAAGAACGCAATCCAAATTAAAGGATATCCTCGCAGATTCTCCCAGTTTACGCAGTTTATTGACAGAAATTTATCGAGACTGTTATCAAGAAGCATTAGAAAATATGCAAATTGAATACGATCTAGCTTTTCCCAATCTATATCCTTGGTCTGAAGATGTGGAGCAATTGCTAAATTATAAATTTTGGCAGACTGATGAGAATCACGAATGAATATTTTTTAATAACATTTGTTTCGATATAGAATTGATGACACTCAGAAAAATATGAGTCATAATCAGAATTACTGGTATCGAAAAGTAGGAAAAATGCCCATTAAACGCCGTTATTTTAGTCAATTTTCCCGATCGCTTCTCCTTACTCTTTTATTTGTTGTCGGAGGAATTTCGAGGGGCAGCGCCCAATATATATCCCAAAGTTCCCCCAGACGTTTTTCTCAATGGTGTTCTCGCCTCGATCGCTTCCCTCCAGAAACTCAAAATACCATTCAAAAGCTTCTCGAACAAGCCGGAACAAATGACTGCGATCGCGCTGAAGAAATCCTCGAGACAATGCCACAACTCTCGTTAAGCGGTCAAGAAATTCGCGATTTGCGTCCCCTTGCTTCTTTGACTAATCTGACAGCTTTATCTTTAAATCACAATCAAATTACCGATATTTCTCCTCTGGCGAAGTTAAATAATTTAACTTTTCTCATTCTAGGCTTTAATCAAATTGAAGATATTTCCCCTTTAGCTGATTTAATAAATTTAACTTTTCTCGATTTAACTCAAAATCAAATTACCAATATTCAATCTCTTGCTAAATTAACTCAACTCCGTTCTTTATCAGCCCTCGATAATCCCATCGCTCAGAAAGTTTGCCCCATTCAACCGACTACAGTTTGTGCCTTTAGCGATGATGGTGGCGATGTTTTGGCACGAGCAGAAGATCTGTACGAACAGGGTAAATTTAAAGACGCGATCGCAGCATTTTCAAAAGCCCTTGATACTTACCAAGAAACTAGCGATCGCGTGCGAGAAGGTCACGTCCTCAACCGCTTGGGGGATAGTTATCGTCGTTTGGCACAATATCCCCAAGCCTTAGAATTTTACGAACAATCGTTACAACGGCGGCAAGAATCTGCCGATATGCTGCGGTTAAGTACCACTTTAATTAGTTTGGCTGATATTTACGAACGTCTCGGACAATACGATAAAGCCAAAGAACAGATCGAACGCGCTATTATTCAACTTTCTCGACAGAAAGATACGAACAATCTCGTTCTTGAAGGCGGGGTTTATGCCTTACCCATTCAAGAAGCAAGATTATTAGCAAACTTAGCCAGAATCGAACATAAATTAGAGCAGTCCGAACGGGCTATTTTTACTGCTAGGCGTTCCCTCGAAATTTATGATGAAATGATCTCTCTCCTCGAAATATCCGAAGCGGAAGATTATTCCGAAGTGATTCACGGTAAGCGATCGCTTCTCGAACTCATCGGCAAAATCTCCATCGATCGCGGACAACCGAGAAAGGGGTTGGAATCCTTAGAAAAAGCCTTAACCTTTGCCAAAGAAATCGGCGATCGCGCGGGAGAAGCACAAACCCTCAATCAATTCGGAGAAGCCTATCGCGCTTTAGGAAATCCTCAAAATGCCCTCGAGTTTTATCAAAACGCCGCTATCGGTCTCAAAGCGGTAGGAGATCGCGCAGGAGAAGGCATTGCCTTAACCAATTTAGGGGCAACTTTACTGGAACTGGAACGCGACGAAGAAGCCTATAAACCTCTAACTGAAGCGATCGCCATCTGGGAAAATCTGCGCCCCGGACTCAGCGACGAAAACAAGGTCTCTCTTTTTGAAATTCAAAGCCAAACCTATCAATACTTGCAAAAAGCCTTGGTGAGGGGCGATCGCAGCGAAGAAGCCCTCGAAATCGCCGAACGGGGACGGGCCAGGGCGTTTGTCGAATTACTTGCCTCTCGCACCCAAGGAGAAGTCACGGCGATCGACTCCCCAAATATTCAAGAAATTCGCGCCATTGCTAAGGCACAAAACGCCACCCTTGTCCAGTATTCCCTCATTGACGACCAGATTTATATTTGGGTAATTCGACCCGACGGCGCGATCGATCTGCGAATTGCCGATCCCGAACCCCCCAAGGCAGAAAAACCCGAGAAAGTGGTTCTCAAGCAATTGGTTTCCGAAACCCGCAGTTCCTTATTTGCGCGATCGCCTCGACGCACGATCGCCAAATTAAACAACTTTCACAACTTACTCATCGAACCGATCGCCCCCTTACTCCCCAAGGATCCCGAACAGCGCGTCATTTTCATTCCTCAAGGCTCTTTATTTTTGATTCCCTTTGCTGCACTGCGAGATGAAAGCGGCCAATATCTCATCGAAAAACATACCTTATCCGTTGCCCCTTCGATCCAAGTTCTCGATCTGACTCGTCAGCGCAAAGAACAACTCCGCGATCGGGCTGGAAGTCCCCTTATTGTCGGTAATCCCACTATGCCTCATATTGCTGCGAACTTAGGAGATCCGCCTCAACCCCTAGCCCCTTTACCCGGGGCAGAAATTGAGGCCGAAGAAATTGCCACTCTTTTAGCCGCCAAAGCCCTGATCGGAGATGAAGCCAGCGAAAACGCGATCGCCCAAGCCATGCCACAGGCCAAAACCATTCACCTCGCTACCCACGGGCTTCTCGACGAACTCGACTATCTGGGCTTGGGGGTACCCGGTGCGATCGCCTTAACCCCCGACTCCAACCCCAAAACCGATGGTTTATTAACGTCCGGGGAAATTTTCGATCTGAATTTAACCGCAGAATTAGTCGTCTTGAGTGCCTGCAACACTGGACGGGGAGAGATTACCGGCGATGGTGTGATTGGTTTGTCTCGTTCCTTCATCGCGGCGGGAGTTCCTAGCGTTATCGTCTCCCTTTGGGCGGTTCCCGATGCCCCAACCGCCGACCTGATGACGGAATTTTATCGCCAACGCCAACAAAATCCCGATAAAACCAAAGCCTTACGGCAAGCCATGTTGAAAGCGATCGAAACCTATCCCAATCCCCGCGACTGGGCGGCATTTGTTTTAATAGGGGAAGGGTAAACAGTCACCAGTCACCAGTCACCAGTCACCAGTTGAGGAGGTGGGATAATTTTTCCCGATTACTCGTCACCCATTACCACTACCCGTTACCCCAAAAAAAGGAAATACCCAGCTAGAGTTAGCTAGGTATTATTCGGGGTAATTCAGAGTTCACTTGAGTCCTTAATTAGTAATCTACAGCAATTAACATGAAGAATCAGTAAAGACAACCGCAAAAAACGTCAAGAGTTTGTTAAATCTGGAAAAAAATTCAAGATTTGGAGGGAAATACAGTGAATGAGGCTTACGCGATCGCCTTAAAACAAAATCAATATCCAACTTATATTCTGTCGGATGTGGCAGCGCAATCTCGTTTGGAAGTGGTGCCGGAAAGAGGTGGGATTATTACGGGGTGGCGCATTCAAGGACAAGAACTTCTCTATCTTGATGCAGAACGCTTTACTCACCCCGAACTCAGCGTGCGCGGGGGAATTCCCATTTTGTTTCCCATTTGCGGGAATCTACCGGAAAATCTCTACGTTCATGCAGGTCAATCTTATAAACTCAAGCAACACGGTTTTGCTCGAGATCTGCCTTGGGAGTTTCGCGAATCTTCCACGGATAACGCAGCAAGTATTACTCTCGTCCTCCAAAGCAGCGAAGAGACTCTGAAAGTTTATCCCTTTGATTTTGAACTGGCCTTTACCTATCAAATTCAAGGGCATTGTTTGCGGCTGCAACAGCGTTACAGCAACCGATCTCAAGAAGTCATGCCCTTTTCGACAGGCTTTCATCCCTACTTTCAAATTTTGGAGCAAAATAAATCTCAGTTAGAATTCGAGATTCCAGCTAAGCGATCGCAAGACCAACAGACAAAGGAAATTCAACCCTTTAATAATAATTTTGACTTCGATCGCGATGAAATCGATGTCGCCTTACTCCCCGTTACGGGAAATTCGGCGGCGATCGCCAACCCCCGCCAAAAATTTAAAATTACTTTAACTTACTCGGAAATTTTCACGACCCTCGTATTCTGGACGATAAAAGGCAAAGATTATTGCTGTCTCGAGCCGTGGAGTTCTCCCCGCAATGCCCTCAATAGCAAGGAAAATTTAGTCTATCTCGAACCCGGTGAAAGCTGCGAAGCCACGGTAGAATTGAGCGTCAGCTACTTGTAATCAGTCACCAGTCACCAGTCACCAGTCACCAGTTACCAGTCACCAGTCACCAGTCACCAGTCACCAGTCACCAGTTACGGATAGGCAATAGGGACAGGCAACAGGGGACATGTACTTTATACCTTCATTAATGAAAAGCTATACTCTCATTGCCCCGGCGAAAATTAATTTGTATTTGGAAATTGTGGGCGATCGCGTCGATGGGTTTCACGAGTTGGTCATGATTATGCAAAGTATTGCACTGGCCGATCGCGTTGCGATTACGCCCAATAAAATTCCTGCTTTTCGGGTACGCTGCGATCGCGAAGAATTAGCCAATGAAAAACAAAATCTCGCTTACAAGGCTGCCCAATTGATGCGAAAGGCTTTTCCCGAAGCATTTGCCAATTGGGGTGGGGCGGATATTTTTCTCGAGAAACATATTCCCATCGCGGCGGGACTGGCAGGGGGTTCGGCGGATGCGGCGGCGGTTTTGGTGGGGTTGGATTTAATGTGGGATCTGGGTCTCACGAAGCCGGAATTGCAGGATTTAGGCGCTCAATTGGGGTCTGATGTTCCTTTTTGTCTGCTGGGAGGAACTGCGATCGCGACGGGACGCGGAGAAGTTTTAGACCCTATTGCTAGTTTGCACTCTCTTTGGGTCGTCTTAGCCAAGTATGAAGATATTGCCGTGTCCACCCCTTGGGCTTATCAAAGTTATCGTCAGCAATTTGGCCAAACTTATTTACAAAATGTAGAGGAGATGAAATCTCGCGCGAAAGAATTACATTCGAGTCCGTTAATGGATGCGATCGCCCACAACAACAGTGCCAAAATTGCTCAAAATCTCTACAACGATTTAGAAAAGGTCGTCTTACCGGAATATCCCCAAGTCGAAAAACTCAAACAAGCCTTCCAAAAGGCCTCGGTATTGGGTACCATGATGTCCGGTTCGGGTCCGACGGTCTTTGCTTTCTGCGAATCTTCTCGAGAAGCAGAACGCGTTAAAACTCAAGTCTCCGCAGCAATGAACGATCCCGCGATCGGCTTTTGGATAACCCAACTCTCCGGTAACGGAATTTCAATTCAATGAACAATGAGTGGCCAATAACCAATAACCAATAACAATGAAATTAATTTGTTCTCAAAGCGACCTCAACAGCAATCTCAGTTTGGTTAGTCGTGCGGTTCCCACCCGTCCCACTCATCCCGTCCTCGGCAATGTTCTCCTTATTGCCGACGAACAAGCGCAAAATGTCAGCCTCCGGGCTTTTGACCTCAGTTTAGGCATTCAAACCAGTTTTCCGGCACAAGTGGAGGATGGGGGGAAAATTACCCTTCCGGCAAAAACTCTCAATGATATTATCTCCCGTTTGCCTGAAGGAGAAATTACCCTGACTCAAGATGAAGGGGAAGAGGAAGGGGAAGGAACCCTCGTACGTTTGATTTCTACTTCTGGACGCTATCAACTTCGCAGTTTAGACGCGGAAGAGTTTCCCGAGTTGCCGACAGTGGAGGATGGAGAATCGGTCTTGTTTCCCATTGAAGCCTTAAACGAAGGCTTGCGGGCGACTCTTTTTGCGGCGAGTAATGAGGAAGGAAAACAAGTGTTAACGGGAGTGCATGTCGTTTTGGGTGCCGATGCGATCGAATTTGCCGCGACTGACGGACATCGTTTATCGGTTGTGGAAACATTGAGAGAACAGTCATCAGTCACCAGTCACCAGTCACCAGTTGAAGAGGGAGAAGAGGAAGAACAGTCATCAGTTGAAGATGAGGAAGAGAGGGAAGAGGTTGAGAAGTTTGAGGTGACGATTCCTGCACGGGCGTTGCGAGAGGTTGAGAAGATTTTGGGGATGCAAAATCAAGAGGCGGTGATGTTAAAGGTGGATGATTCTCAAGTTATTTTTGAGTTGGGAAATCGGCGGGTTGTCAGTCGCAGATTAGAGGGGGCTTATCCTCAATATCAGCAACTTATTCCACAAACTTTTACGAATCAAGTGACGGTCGATCGCAAGCAGTTTCAAAGTGCTTTGGAACGCATTTCGGTTTTGGCGGATTCTAAAAATAATGTGGTTCGGTGTGCGATCGATAAGGAAAATCAAGAGATTTTTCTCTCGGTGGAATCTCAAGATCTCGGTAGCGGTCGGGAGGCGATGTCGGCACAAATTACGAGTGAAGAACCGCCGGAGATTGCTTTTAATGTTAAGTATCTTATGGATGGCTTGAAGGCGTTATCGAGTCAGGAAATTACGATTAATTTGAATGCGGCGACTCAGCCAGTTATTTTTAAGCCTTTGGGGGGTTTGAAAATGACTTATTTGGCGATGCCGGTTCAGTTACGAGATTAAGACAGACTCCTTTGATTAGTTAGAAATAATCCATTGCGATCGCTAATTTTACTGGAAGCCAACCTCGTAGGGTGCGTTAGCAAAGCGTAACGCACCTTACTAGATTACTACTCAGAAAAACTCAGCCAGCGAAATAGCTCGTTAACGGATAATTCCCAATCGTTTAATATTTCTAAAACGGGTAGATTTTGTTCTCCTTCTAAAAATTGGGGCTTCTGTTCGGGATAAAAGACTAATACAGAACGCTCTTTTGGGTCGATCAACCAACCGAGTTGAGTGTTATGGTTTAAACAGTATAAAATCTTATCAATCACTCGAGAGCTGCTTTGGTCTGGGGAGAGAATTTCAATAACCCAATCGGGAGCAATATCAATATTATTTTTAATTTCTCCAGTATTATCGAGAGGAATATTTTTCCACTCGAAAACAACAATATCGGGAACTAGAGAAGATCCGCCAAAAGAACACCTTAACTCGGGAAAACTATAAGCAAGTTTTTGCGGGATGGCGATTTGATTAATTGTTTCGCTAAGGCGACCTTGCAGGAGACTATGTTTTCCTTTTGACATGGGTTTTTGCTGAATGACTCCTTTGATATATTCGCTGGCGGGTTTTGTTTCGGGTAAATCTAGAAATTCTTGTAAGGAGAGTTGTCGGGTTTTGACAGGTAGAGAGACAGACATTGAACTTTTCTCGAACATAAAATATTTCTATTATAATTAAATTTTGGCTAAGAGTGCGTTTAACAGATTCGTTTGTTTTTCTGTGGCGCGATCGCTTGCTTTTTCGAGTTCGTCGCAGAGTTTCATCAAGCGATCGACTTTCGCAACGATGCGGTGTTGTTCTGGGAGAGGAGGGACAGCAAAGGGAAACATTTTAATTTCAGACAAATATAAACAAGGTTGCGCCCCACCACGTTTTCTTGAATGGATAGAATCTTGCAAAAGACTAGAATCCATTGAATATTTTAAATAAGATGAATTGATTAATAGAGGTTTAATTAAAGCTACACTTCTGACAATAGCAAAGTTAAAATCTTCTGGAACGAGTGAAGATCTACCAATAGTTCCTCCTACTGAAACAATCAATAGATCGTTATACTCCGGATTACATCTCTCCCTTGACTTTATATAATATGCTTCAGAAATATAATCACAATTATCAAAATCTAAAAATCCATCGCGTACATTTTTGGCTGATAGTAGTCGATAACCTTCAGGTATTCTGGGTGGTGTTTTGTGATCGCCATCAGTAATTTTTGAAGTTATTATATCTAGTCTCACCCAGTTCCAGTTTTCCGGCAAATCAAAAGGAATTTCCTCCGGTGTAATCTCCGGTAATGGCTTCGATTTTTTAATCTTTTTCTCCTTAATTAACCGCTTCTTTTCCGCTTCAATTTCCTTTAAAAGCTCCCTCGCTGGCGTATCTCTCGGATCTTGCGGCACCAACTTCCCCCGCATCGCCAAAGATAAAATTAATTCTCGCAACCGTTTCACCCCATCCGGAGCCGCGATCGCCACATCAAAATACTGCTCTAAAAGTTCTACAGAATTATCTTGAATTGTTTTCATAAACGCTGCTGTTCTGATTTTCGATCCGTCAGGGAATAGAATTCCCTGTCTCATATAAAAAGTCCTCTGAAGAGGACTGTACGCATAAATTTAAGCTTAAGGGGTGACAAGAGAGCTATAAAATAGACTGTATAAGGGATAAAGCCTTCA
>NZ_JCAMRX010000017.1:0-104459 GCF_059821285.1 Spirulina sp. LEGE 11439 | reverse complement strand
ACTGGTGACTGGTGACTGGTGACTGGTGACTGGTAACTGGTGACTGGTGACTGGTAACTGGTGACTGGTGACTGGTGACTGAATCATGGATTAACGATGATTCCTCCCTTAATTAGGAGTTTCTCCTCAGATAAACTCAACTCTTCTATTTCCACTTCCGAACCCAGATCGAAAGAGAAAGAATCCGGCGTTTGAGGAAAGAAAGAATTTTCGATCGCTAAAGGAAATAAATGCAATTGAGATGTTCCAATTAATTGTAAACCCGCTCGTAATTTCAGGGGCGTTGCTTGGCGATCGGGCGTGGTGAGTCTTCCCGATAGAGAGATTTCCCCCGCCAAAATTTCGAGATTCTGCCAGTCGATCTCCCACGTTTCCCCAGTATTGTCATGAGTTCCGTAAGAATCACGCAGATTTTCTGGATCTCCAACCAAACTGATGAGAAAATCTTTTAACGCCGTTGCCAGCAACGGAGAATTTAAAGAAGTTTTTAGATCTGCTTCCTCGAGCAGAACTTCCCCCGTAACAGTAATAGGTTCGAGAATTTGTAAGGGTTTCCCTTTAATAACTTGGCCTAAATTAATGCGGATGTTTTCCCCGATCGCCCAACCCTGCGTAAAGTGTAATGCTTGATAGACCGCTCCCTCAAACGCCAATGCGACCTTGGGAATATAACCCGTGAGGATTTGCCGATTTTTTCCCACAATATCCAGATCCAAGCGATCGAGGCGATCGCAGACCGATCGCAGCCAAAAACGAAGGGCTGGGGAGAGTATTTTACCAATTCGAGCGCTAGAGGTTGAAGGTATCGACATTAACTTATAATTGCTAAATTTCTTTTAACTAAAGGAATATCCCTGCAAATCTACAGAAATTTCTCGCAAATTTTTCGGCAATTTGAGCAAAGTTGCCCGCAAGATCGGCCAGAATCCTGTTAATATTTGTACATACTTTAGCAAACTTCGTCGATTAGATTGAAGACTTTTCTTCATAGTCTTGGCTCGCGTCGCATTCCCCCTTGAATTGGAGTAGACTTTCATGCAAGAAAGGGTGCAAAAAATAATCTCCCGCCACGGGATTGCCTCTCGAAGACAGGCTGAAACCGCGATCGCGGCCGGTCGCGTGCGAGTCAATGGGGAATTGGCGCATTTAGGGCAAAAAGCCGATCTCCTCGGCGGCGATCGCGTGGAAATTGACGGGAAAGCGATCGGTCAATCTCTTCCGAAAAAATTATATATTCTACTAAACAAACCCGCAGGAGTCGTATGTACTTGCCGGGATCCCCAAGGACGAAAGACAGTTCTCGATTTTCTTCCCTCCCAAACCCAAAAAGGTTCGGGTATCCACCCCGTCGGACGTTTGGATCTAAATTCGACAGGAGCGATTATATTAACCAATGATGGTGACTTTACCCTTGCCTTGACCCATCCGCGCTATCATCTGCCCAAAACTTATCGCGTTTGGGTAAAAGGCTCTCCTCCTCAAGCCATCCTGCAACAATGGCGACAGGGATTAATGCTCTCGGGTCAAATGACTTTGCCCGCTCGAATTGATGTTTTAAAATGCAATGGGGATAGAACTTGGTTAGAGATTGTGTTAAAAGAAGGAAAAAATCGTCAAATTCGTCGAATTGCCGAACAATTGGGCTATCCTGTTATGCAACTGCATCGCAGTGCGATTGGTTCTCTCTCGCTCAAGTCTCGCGATCGCTCCCCCTTAACATCAGGTTGCTATCGTTTTCTCTCAGAAGCAGAAATTCGTACCCTTTTGTCTTACGCTTATCACTCTCATTATTCTCACCCTTGTCCTTCTCAATCCTTATCCGCGTTAAAAAGCCTGTAGATCCACGGAGACCCTTATAATGCACAAGCAAATTCATCTGACGCCAAACCAAGAGGAAAAACTCAGAGAATTAGGCGCTTATCTCCGCGAAATTCGCCTAAAACAATCTCTATCTCTACACGAGGTAGAAGAAAAAACGCGGATTAAGGCTCGCGTGTTAGCCGCAATTGAAGAAGGGACAGGAAATGAATTACCAGAACCTGTCTACGTTCGCGCTTTGATTCAGCAATTTGCCGAAGCCCTTGGTTTAGAAGGACGAGACTTTGCCTCAGCTTTTCCCATTGACCCCAAAATCAAAGGCATTCAGACCTCTTGGAAACCCTTGCGACGTTATAAAGTTCGTCTTTTTCCTTGGTATCTTGCTTATACTCTGATCCTTGTTTGCGCGATGAGCGGTTTTTCTTTGCTGGCCTCGCGATCGAGGGAAAACTTTACGCAAACCCCTTCTCCCGCAACAGCAGATGAAAATAATGCCGAATCTCCCGCGATCGCCAATGCTCCGGCTAATAATACAGCCACAAAACCCGTAAGCGCTCCTCAAAATTCTTCGCAAAACTCTTCTCAATCTGCTGTCCCATCACCTCCCAAGGCACAACCACCAAAACCAGCAGCCGTCCCGCCTCAATCTCCTTCTCCAACTGCAACTACTCCGACTTCACCCACGCAAACCGTTAGCGATCGCCCACAAGATCCCCCTCTCCCACAAGCTACAGACCCAAATGCCCCCGTTGTCGTTTCCATGACCCTTCAAGATGATTGTTGGTTAAAAGTTGTCGCAGATGGCAAAATCGTCTATCAAGGCACTCTGGCCAAAGGGGAACAAAAAACTTGGCACGCACAAGAGCAAATCACCGTAGTGGCGGGGAATGCTGGAGGCGTTGTCGTTGCTATCAACAACCAAGAAGCCAAGCCCCTCGGAACGCGAGGAGCCGTTGAAACTGCAACCTTTGTGCCACCTAAATCCCGCTCTTAGCTCGGAGAAGAACGAATGAGAAAATCGGCTGGAAAGATGAGATTTTAGCCGTTTTCCTCATCTCTTTTTTCTGGGGCGCGGCCGTAAACTTCAGTCATTTTGGCAAGGCGATCGCGAATTTCGGGGGTAAGTTGCTCAGATCGATAGCACCAGTCCCAATTCCCTTCAGCGCGGCCGGGAAGGTTCATGCGTCCTTCTTCTCCTAACCCCAGTAGATCTGGGAGGGTTAAAATCGCTAGTTTACCGACAGAAGAGAGTACCACCCGCATGAGCGCCCAGTGAATGCCCTCGGCAGGTTCTCCCCCTAAATAGTCCCAAACGCGCTGTTTTTCTTCTGGCGATCGCGCTTCAAACCAACCAACCGTCGTATTATTATCGTGAGTTCCCGCGTAAACAACGCAGTTGTGAGGATAATTAAAAGGTAAGAAACCATTCCCCGTTCCCGAGTCAAAGGCAAAATGCAGGAGTTTCATGCCGGGGAACTCAAAGCGATCGCGCAATTCTTCCACTTCAAGCGTAATCACCCCTAAATCTTCGGCTACGATGGGCAACTCTCCTAAATCTTCCTTGAGAATCGTGAAAAATTCTATGCCGGGAGCGCTCAGCCATTCCCCATTGGTTGCCACCTTTTCCCCTTGCGGCACCGCCCAATAGGCTTCAAAGCCTCGGAAATGATCGATTCGCATCAGATCGACATAATTAAGCATGCCCTCAATGCGTTGCACCCACCATTTAAAGTTGGTTTCTTCTAAAACCTTCCAGTTATAAACGGGATTGCCCCAAAGCTGACCGGTTTCGCTGAAATAATCCGGCGGAACTCCCGCCATTAACTCGGGTTCTCCAGTTTCTTCGTCCAAACGAAAAATCTCTGGATGCGCCCAAACATCAACACTATCGTGGGCAACATAAATAGGAATATCGCCAAAAATTTTAATACCGTTGCGATTGGCATATTCTTTCAGGGTAGACCATTGCCGGAAAAATTCTGCTTGCAGGTATTGATGGAAAAAGATTTCTTTCGCCAGCTTTTCCCGACAAGCCGCGAGAGCTTTGGGATCCCGTTTGGCCAATTTTTCATCCCACTGATACCAACTTTGTCCCTGATGGTCTGCTTTGATGGCCATAAAGAGCGCATAATCATCCAACCAATAAGCCTGCTCTTGACAAAAGGTTGTAAAGGCTTTTAGCCGCTCGGGAGTGGCAAGAGTCGAAAAATTTTGACTGGCTTTTCTTAAGAGGGGAAACTTGCTGGCAATGACGCGATTGTAATCAACGCGATCGCCATCAAATTCCGGTAAACTTGCCAAATCCGCCGCACTTAACAATCCCTCGGACTCGAGCCACTCCAAATTAATTAAGAGGGGATTTCCCGCCAATGCCGAATAGGAAAGGTAGGGAGAATTTCCGTACCCCGTCGGTCCGATGGGTAAGATTTGCCACACCTGCTGGCCGCTTTCGACTAAAAAATCGATAAAACCATAGGCCGCTTTGCCCAAGTCTCCAATGCCAAAAGCACCGGGGAGAGAGGTCGGATGCAGCAAAATTCCGCTAGCGCGTCTCGGTAAAGGCATATATTCAATGAACAATTATCAATAGGTCGATCGGATCTGACGAATGCAATTCGCCATCCTTCGACCTCAATTATCAATGAATAACGAACAATGAACAATGGGAAACCGGGATTCTGCCTTCAACCTTGTTTTAATACGTCTTCAACTTCGTTTTTGGTCAGGGGATGGAAAAATAAATAGCCCTGACCAAATTCGCAGCCCAAGGTTTTAAGTTGATTTAATTGTGACTCGGTTTCAATGCCCTCAGCGACGACATCCATGCCTAAAGCGCGGGAGAGAGAGACGATCGCTTGTACGATTTCGAGATTTTTACCGTTGGGCTGCATTCGCTTGACAAAAGAGCGATCGATTTTCAGGGTATTGACGGGAAAGCGATGAAGATAGCTTAAAGAAGAATAACCCGTCCCAAAATCGTCAATACAGAGTTGAATATTCCGCTCTCGCAGGGCTAAGAGCATTTGCGTGGCGGCTTCGACGTTATCCATTAAAATGCTTTCGGTGATTTCCAATTTCAAAGACATCCCTTGTAACCCTGTGTTTGCCAAGATTCGATCGATCGCGTCAATAAAATCTGGTTCGCGAATCTGTTTGCCGGAAAGATTAATATTGATTGTTAAAGAGGAATAATAGGGAAACTGCTCCTGCCATAGATGCAGTTGTCGGGTGGCTTCCTGTAAAATCCAAGCACCAATGGGGACGATCGCGCCGGTTTCTTCGGCAATGGGAATGAATTTGGCAGGGGAAATTAACCCTTTTTCTGGATGCTGCCAGCGCAATAGTGCCTCGAAACCCATTAATTCTCCCGTTGCTAAGGAAATAATGGGTTGGTAGCAAACAAATAATTCCTCTCGTTCCAGCGATCGCCGCAGGTGGGTTTCCAATTCCAAACGGGCGAGGGCGGAGGCGTGCATTTGGCTATTGAAAATGGCGTAGCGTCCTTTTCCGAGGGCTTTAGCGCGATACATGGCGGTGTCGGCATCTCGGAGAAAATCCTCGGGGCGATCGTAAACAATCGGCGAGCAAGATGTCGGGCCCCTCTCCAAATAATCTAATTGTGAAAAAGCAATGCCGATACTGGTATTAGTAAAAACTTCGTGACCCTCGAGATCGAAAGGCGATCGCAGGCTCGCAATAATCATTTCTGTAATATCGAGGGCATCTTGGGGATCGGCGAGTTCTTCGAGAAGAATGGTGAATTCATCTCCTCCAAGTCTGGCTAAAGTATCGCTGGGACGCAGACAGCTTTCCAAGCGCCGCGCCATTTGCACCAAGAGAAGATCTCCGAGGGTATGTCCCAAGCTATCGTTAATGACTTTAAACCAATCGAGGTCGAGGAAGAGAACGGCGAATAAATAGCCTCCTCGACGGCTGGCGCGACGCATGGTATGCCAGAGGCGATCGATAAATGAGGCGCGGTTGGGTAAATCCGTGAGCGCGTCGTAAAAGGCACTGTGACGCAAGCGGGCTTCGGCTTGCTTGCGTTCGGTAATATCGCTGCTGATGCCGTCGATGCGAAAGGGTTTCCCGTCGTCATCGCGGACGAGGTGACTGCGACAGTAGAGCCATCGTATATCTCCTTGGGGTCGCAGGATGCGATATTCGATTTCAGCGTGGCCAATGCCCATTAAAACTTGGATTTGGCGTTTGAGGCGCGATCGGTCTTCAGGATGGACGATCTCGAGCCAAAGATTGGGATCGCGGAAAAATTCGGTGACGGGGCGACCGTAAACGGTTTCGGCGGCTTGATTGAGGTACAGGGGTAACAATCGATCTGCCGTTGCCGACCAAACGACATCTTCAATGGAGGCAAGAATTCCCTCCAGTCGTCGTTCGCTGGCTTGCAATGCCTCTTCTGTCTGCTTGCGATCGCTAATATCCACCAATTGTCCGAGAAGATGGCTGGGAATGCCGCGATCGTCTTTGACGACGACTCCTTGCAATAGGGCGCAGACAATCCGTTCGTCTCGAACGAGGAAGCGTTTTTCCAGTTGAAAGCGATCGATTTCTCCCAGTAAAAGTTTTTGGTTGATGGCCAGATCGGCGGCGCGATCGTCGGGATGGGTGAGTTCTCTTTGATTTTTTTGCACGAGTTCCCCTCGGGAATAACCTAAGGCTTGACACAATGCTTGATTGACTTGTAAATAACAGCCGTCGAGGCTGGCAATAAACATGCCGATGGGGGCGAGTTCAAAGGTCAGGCGAAACCGTTCTTCACTCTCTCGCAGGGCAATCTCGGCTTGGTAGCGATCGCTGATGTCGGTTTGAATTTTAATGTAGTGGGTCAAGTATCCTTGAGGATCGAGGACGGGGGCGAGATAGAGTTCGCTCCAGAAGGGGGTGCCGTCGCGACGATAATTTTGGAAGATGGCATGGTACTCTACGCCGCAAAGTTTAGCACTGGCGATCTCTTGTTGAATTTTTGGGTCGGTTTGCTTGCTGTAGAGGCAAGAACTTCCTTGCCCGAGCAATTCTTCTGTTTTGTATCCCATTAGTTTTTCAAAACTGGGATTTGTGTAGATAATGGGGGTATTTTGGGCGATCGCATCGGTAATGACAATACTATTGCTGCTGGCATCCAAGGCGCGTTTGAAGAGATTGAGTTGAGTCAGTTGCTGTTGTTTTTGTTGGGCTGCGGCAATAATCTCACTGATGGCTTGGAGAAATTCGAGTTCGTTTTCTGCAAATTGTCGCGATCGCCGAGAATACACGCCTAACATTCCATAAATGCCTTCTTCTCGGGCAATGAGCAGATTTGCCCCACTGACAATCTTACTATTATGGAATAATGGGGACGCATGAAAGCGCGTTTCAATGGGAAGATCGTCGAAGACTACGGGGGCTTTCCTATCGAGAGTATAACCGGCTAGAGAGGTCTCAGAGAGCCAAATCTTGGCATAACCGATGAAGTCTTCCGACCAGCCTAATCCTGCTTTGAGAATTAAGGAACTTTCATTGCTCAGACCTTCGAAAATACCAATAAATTCCACCTCTAAGGTCGTAGCGATCGCTCGACCCGCTTCTTGTAGCACGTTCTCAAAGTTTGGTTCGGTCAAGCTCAATTGACTCAGGTGGGTAATAATTGCTTGATAGCGCAGGCGATCCCTGAGACGGTTGGCCAACCGTGTTGAAGCCTCGAGGTTTTGTTGCAGTTCGAGGAGTTGGTCGCGATCGGGAGAGCGATCGGGAATTTTGTTTTTTTGGCTCGTTGAACTTTCTGCATGAATCCGTTTTTTTCGCCAAAACAGAATCGCTAGCACTGACACGATGCAACTCGATATCAATAAAGGTGTTAGGTCTTGCGTTGTGAAAGGAGATAATTGTAGATTTTCAAGCTCAAATAAAGAGAATATTTTTTGGTTTTCAACTAAGGTGATAATACTGAGAGAAAGACAGGGAAGATTGAGCGAGAAAGTGCGTTCCTTACCGCGATCGCTCAAGGGGATCGTTGAAAAAATACTCATTTTCGAGCTTTTCGCAATCGGTTCTTTTGTTTTCCATCTTGGCGATCGGGCAAATTGTTTCATCGAATCAATCTAAAATTTTAGGGACAGGCCTATTTTTCGTTGCCTGCCACTTTTCTCTATTTTAGAATATTCAGTTGCGAATTATAAAGATATAATAAAAAAAGTCATCTAGTTCGATGATTTTTCCTTTTCTAGAGAATGTACGATGATTCTCTGGCTCAGTCGAGAAGAAGCAAGCGATCGCTCTCCAATGAACGAAAAGACAGAATTTTGCGAACTCAGTTGACGTAAAAATATTTTATGTTAAAGTTTCTTTTGTTTTTTGTGTCTGGCCACCGATCGCTTTTTTGCGTTTAGAGAAATGTAAAAAGTATTAAAAAATGTTACGATAAAAGGCAGAGAATATTGCTGTGAGGAAAGTCAAGGAGAATAAATTGGTACAGAAAATCAAGGCGATCGCATTAACTGAGTTACAACCTAGAACTCTCGCTCGAATAGAAAGTATTATTAATCCTTCGGATGATGTGACTTTAGATAAATTTTTGCAACACAGATTTTTGCAACATTTAGCTGCTATGGGGATCGTGCGGGATCGCCCTATTGAAGTTCTACGTCGAGCCTGTTTTGGAGGACCATTACACATTCGCGTGGGGGAGACAACAGAACTCGCCATTCGACGACAAGAAGCTCAATATATTACAGTTATCAGTTATCAGTAGGAACGTTGCATGCAACGTCCTTACACCAGTTATCAATTACCAATGAAGAGAATTGCCTTATTAGGAATGCCCAATACGGGAAAATCTACATTTTTTAATCGCATCACTGGTATGGCTGCAAGTGTAGGAAATTGGCCTGGAATTACGGTCGATTTGTTGCAAGCAATCGTTAAAATTAATGAGCAAGAAGTGGAAATTGTCGATCTTCCCGGTATTTACGATCTCCAAGGAACTGCCGATGATGAAAAGATTGTTCGCGACTTTCTGGAAAACTATGCGATCGATTTAGCGATCGTTATTCTTAATGCGTCTCAGATCGATCGCCAAATTCGGTTGCCTTTACAGATAAAATATTTAGGAATACCAGCCATTGTAATGTTAAACATGGCAGATGAAGCAGAAAAATATGGAATTTCGATTAATACTCAAAAATTAACAAAACATTTGTCAATGCCTGCATTTCTTATCAGTGCAAAATATGGTCAAGGTTATCGACAGGCATATGAAGCAATCAATAAAAAATCACAAGAAAAGAGCATTCCTGTCTCTCCTCAAGCCCTAGGATTACAGTTAAACCAAAGTAAAGAGATTACCCCAGAAGCGATCGCAGAAATTCTTGAGGACGCGGTAGAAACTCCTTCATCAATCAAGATAACTTGGACAGAACGTATCGATCGCATTTTGCTACATCCTCTTTTAGGATTGCCTTTATTTTTTGGGGGAATGTTTGCGGTATTTTGGCTGATTTGGGCAATTGGATTACCTTCTCAAGATGTCATGAAAAATCTCGCAGATTGGATATTAGGCAATTTCCTCGCACCCGCGATCGCACCACTACCAGAAATCCTTAAGGACTTTATCATTCACGGTCTCTGGAATGGGATTTCTACGGTCGCTTCTTTTGTTCCTTTAATCGTCCTTTTCTTTGTTTTAATGGCAGTTTTAGAAGATAGCGGTTACTTATCCCGTTCTGCCTATTTAATGGATGGAATGATGGCACGTTTGGGGTTAGACGGACGCAGTTTTGTCATGCAAATGATGGGATTTGGTTGCAACGTTCCAGCATTAATG
Organism: Spirulina sp. LEGE 11439; assembly: GCF_059821285.1. Lineage (NCBI taxonomy): Bacteria > Bacillati > Cyanobacteriota > Cyanophyceae > Spirulinales > Spirulinaceae > Spirulina > Spirulina sp. LEGE 11439. The sequence continues at coordinate 94,822 of NZ_JCAMRX010000017.1, read as the reverse complement.
GGCACCCGAGTGATGCGATCGCAAGCCTTGCGTTTTTTAACTATGCTAACAATTCCTTTTTCTCTGTGTTCCGCACGGCTACAAGTATTTGTTTTTATTATTGTCGCAACATTTCCTAATGGCAATGGGGCATTAGTTTTATTTTCTCTTTATTTATTAAGTTTTGTCGCCGCGATCGCAACAGCAGCAATTTTTCAAGGTACATTTCCTAATGATGAGCCATTCGTTTTAGAACTTCCTCCTTATCGCTTGCCAACATGGAGACAAGTAGCCTTGAGGGGATGGGGAGAAGTACGAACCTTTCTCTCTCGTGCTTCAGGCTTTATTACCTTTGGTTGTATTGCTGTTTGGTCTATTACCAGCTTGCCTGTTGGTGCGACAGGACTAGAAACAATTGGCGGTCATATTGGGACATTTTTGAGTCCAATCATGCAGCCGATCGGCATCGATCCTTATTTAACATTGGCGTTAATTTTTGGGTTTATTGCCAAAGAAATTGTCATTGGTTCTTTGGCCGTAATTTATGGTTTGGGGGCATTAGGCGTTAGCGATCGCATTGCTGAAACCGTAACTTTTGCTCAAGGTTATAGTTTTTGTATTTTTTGTTTGCTATACACCCCTTGTTTAACCACAATTGTAACGCTATTTAACGAGGCAAAATCTTGGAAATTTACGCTACTTTCTTTAGTTTATTCTTTAGTATTAGCATGGTTGGGAAGTTTTCTTTTTTACCAAAGTGTACAACTGCTAGAATGGTAGTAGTGTCAATTCGCAATCAAGATTATAATGAATTTTGGGCGATCGTAAAAATAGTCCCAATTTCTCAAATTCAACTCTCAAATTACGCTTATGTCAGAACACGAACAATATACCCTTGTCACCCGCAGCGATTTTGATGGACTGGTTTGTGCAGTTTTGTTAAAAGAGCTTGACTTAATTGAAGAGATCGAGTTCGTACATCCTAAAGATATGCAAGATGGCAAAATTGAGATTAGCGATCGCCATATCACTACCAATTTACCCTATGTGGAAGGCGTACACTTAGCCTTTGACCATCACTCGAGCGAGATTGTCAGAAACACAGAAATTCAAGCCAATCATATTATCGATCCCGATGCCCCTTCTGCAGCTAGGGTCGTTTACAATTACTATGGCGGTTCGGAAAAGTTTCATAATGTTTCCCAAGAAATGCTGGCTGCAGTCGATAAAGCAGACTCCGCTCAATTCAACCGAGAAGAAATATTAGAACCGCAAGATTGGGTGCTATTAAACTTCTTAATGGATGCTCGCACAGGATTAGGACGATTTCGGAATTTTCGCATTTCCAATTATCAATTGATGATGGAATTAATTGACTATTGCCAAAACCATTCTATTGAAGAAATTTTGGCAATTGAAGATGTCAAAGAAAGACGAGAGTTTTATTTTGAGCAAGCAGAAAAGTTTAAAGAACAACTTGAACGGTGCGGAAAAGTCTATGATAATCTTGTGGTTTTAGATCTCAAAGGAGAAGAAACCATCTATCCCGGTAATCGCTTTATGGTCTATGCCTTATATCCTGAATGCAGTATTTCCATGCACGTAATGTGGGGCTTGAAAAAACAAAATACTGTCTTTGCCGTAGGTAAATCTATTTTAAATAAAACCTCAAGCATTAATATTGGCAAACTCATGTTAGATTATGGCGGTGGCGGACATGCGAATGCAGGAACTTGTCAAGTCAAAAACGATCGCGCAGAGAAAGTTTTTCAAAAATTAGTGCAGAAAATCACAGGTACATAAACACAAATTTAAGCAAAGATGGGTGAAGCGATCGCATGCCCATCTTGCCATGATTAATCCTCACACAGTCCTACGCAGTCCTCAACATATAGATTTTGCAAGCGATCTTCAGGAATTCCCAAACCTTTCAAAATTGTGTAAGCAATAACGCGATTTCCCGATCGGTTAGGATGAACGCCATCGTGAGTGAGAATTTTTTGAGTTGTTCCAGCATATTTTTGATAAGTCTTGATAATATCTTGAAAAGGTTGGTTAAGATTGATAAACAAACAATTATTTTTAGTTGCGATCGCTTCCATCACAGCAATATAGTCAACCAAACGCTGATTTTCATGACTGTCTAAATTTTCGCGAATAGGTGTCGGTGCAAGAAGGACAACTTTAATATTTTTCTCTCGTGCTAACTTCACCATTTCTATTAAATCTGCTTGATATTGTTCCAAAGAATTTCCCGCAGGTAAATTACCTTCATGATACTTCTTTTGTTCCTCAAAATCATAAAAGGCGTGCCAAACGTCATTCACACCAACATTAATAAAAACTAGATCGGGATTCTTAGACAAAACATCACTAGAAAAGCGTTGTCGCATTTGTCGGGATTTATTACCCGATATGCCTGCATTAACAATCTCAAATTTTCGATTAGGATAAAGTTCTTTAAGAGAATTTTGTAACAACCAGATATATCCTCCTTCTCGAGTGCCAGCTTCGGTAATGCTATCTCCTAAAAAGGCGATTTTATTGGTCTCAATCAAAAGATCAAATTGTTCTTCATTAGCTGTCAACTTATTGTTAGCATTACAAGATATCAGATTGCAAAATATTAGTCCCAATCCGATCGCGATCGCCAATTTTTTCATAGTTTTTGGTATCAATTATAACAATTTTCGCTTAAAATAGAAAATACAAGGCTTTTTCTAATTAAAAACTTCTAGTAAAGCAACCTTACGATAAAGCTCATCAGAATTATGGTTTGTGGATTAATTGCCGGAACAACTTATCCTTTTCGTGCATTGAAGATTTTTTGGCGATCGCCTTCTCTTCTGCGCTTTCTCATTATTCCAGTTGCGATTAATATCCTTGTCGGTATTGTACTCTATGGGAGTCTTTTATTTCCAGCTTGGAACGGCTTAGATGCGCTAACATTAAGCATTGATGCGAGGATCGATCGCTTAATTGTCACTTTGCCTGCTTGGTTGGGATTCCTTGACGATCTGGTTTTTGGTTTTGCTTATATCTTGCGCTTTATTTTATTAGCAATTTTATTTTTAGTGACAGGTTTTATCTTACTACAATTTGGTACGCTTTTAGGTGCACCGTGGTATGGAAAACTCTCGGAGGAAATGGAAAAGTTCCGCTTGGGAGAAGCCAAAATCGTAGAAGTTGGACTTGTCCTCGACCTTTGGCGAGCAATTTTGTTTGAGCTTAAAAAGTTGTTTTTTTGGTTAGCGATCGCCCTTCCTTTATTAGTTCTGAATTTAGTGCCTTGGGTAGGTTCGCTGGCAATAGGATTGCTGTGGATTGCACTGACCGCAGCAATTGTAGGATTAGATTTTTTGGACGGTCCTTCTGAGCGTCGTCGCCTTAAATTTCGTCAAAAACTAGGGATTCTCTTGAGAACTTTTCCTGCAAGTGCAAGTTTTAGTTTTGTCTGTTGGGGATTAGTGAGCATTCCTTTTGTTAATCTTTTAACTGTGCCAATTTGTGTTGCTTCAGGGACTTTATTTTGGTGCGATCGGGTTTTACCGAAATTAGAAAGAAGATAATAAGATATGGTCTTTTAAATATCAATTAAAAGAAATTGAAAATGACGAAATTAAAATCAGGATTTCTCGAAAAAAATCGTTATTATGCAAAACGCAAGAGTTTGTTTATTTTCTTAATAGAGGTGGAATTTTTATCCCATGATTTCATTAATTTCAATTGCTATTTCAGGAAATATTAAACTTGTAATACGTTGTCCTCGTCGAAGTTTTTGGGTGCTTTGATAGCCTTGAGAACTCGGATCGCGATAAACTTCAAGACATTGTTCGTTAATGTCGATTAACCATGTTTCGAGAATATTATTTCTGCCATAGAGGGGAATTTTAATTTCTCTGTCGCTGTCTATGGTTGTATCGGCTATTTCCACTAATAAAAAGATATCATGAGGCTGAGGATGTCCGGATTCGTAGTAATCTTCTCTGCGTCGTAGTAAAGCTAGATCGGGTTGAGGTTGAGATAGATTGTTTAATTCTATGGGACTTTGAGCGCGAATGAGAACTTGTTTTGCAAATTTATCGCGAAACAAGTCGTTTAAGCGATCGCAATAAGCAGCATGTCGTCTGCCAATTTTCCCCATTTCAACAATCTCTCCCTCAATTAATTCAATATTATCGCCATCGCTGAAAATTCCCGTTTCTGCCATTTTACAAAATTCACTGACGGTAAATTTCTTGCGGAGTAATTGTGCTGTCATTTTTACCTCCTGCTTTTCGAGTTGTTTGTTTTGTTTCAGACGACGGGATCGCATTCTCCTCCCATTCTGACATATCTACGCGATCGCTTTTCCAAATTTCTCGAAAGTCAAGAGTCTGTTACTTTTCTGCATGGCAAACGATCGCATGTCTCATGAGAGATTTCATTTTATGATTAAGTGCGATCGCAAAACACAAATACGATACAATTGATTTTATACTCTGGAGACAAATTCTATGCAAGTACAAACTAAACCCCGGTACTATACTCCCGAAGAGTATTTAGAATTAGAAGAAAAGGCAGATTATCGCAGTGAATACCGAGATGGGAGCATTTTACCAATGGCAGGAGGCACGACCAATCATAATCGGCTGACTCTTGATTTCTGCACATTTTTGAATTTAGCATTACGTCAACAAAACGCTGAAATTTTTTCGGGAGATGTTCGTTTATGGATTACGCGCTTTCGCCAATACACTTATCCCGATGCAATGGTAGTTAAAGGACAACCTATTTATGAAGGAAAAGGAAAAACAACAATTGTAAATCCTGCAATTATTGTCGAAGTATTATCAAAGTCAACTAGAAATTACGACCAAGGAGATAAGTTTGACTATTATCGTTCAATTCCAGAGTTTGAAGAATATATTCTGATTGACCAATACCGATTTCATGTCAAGCAATTTGTTAAAAATAGAGAAGGAAAATGGGTTTTAACAGAATACACAAAGGAAGATTCCGTTCTGGTTTTGGAGTCAGTAAAGTTTCAAGTTGAGTTGAGAGAGTTTTATGCAAGAGTGGATTTTGAATTACAAGAAGAATAAGAGAATTTGCGATCGCTTTTTTCTATTCTGGCACATTTACAGAATCGCGATCGCATCTCCCATGAGAGACTTCATTGATTATTAAGTGCGATCGCAGGATACGGTAAAATTAAAAGATGCAATACTGAATGCAGGGAGAGTAAAGATGACAAATTCAGAATCAGTTTTATTGGAAAAACTACGTCGTTTACCTCAAGAACAGGTTGAGGTTGTCGAACAACTTATTGATGAATTGTTAGTGCAAAGAGAAAAACGATTATTAGTGCTTTCTGCAATGACACTCTCAGAAAATTCGTTGGTAAGAATCTGGGAAAATTCTGAGGATGCAGAATATGACAATTTATAAATTTGGTGATGTTATACTCGTCCCGTTTCCTTTCACCGATCAAACGACTATCAAAAAGCGTCCGGCTGTTGTTATCAGTTCTGATATGTATAATCAAATTCATATCGATTTAATCGCAATGGCAATCACTAGCCAAGTGAAAAGTACGCTCATTTTAGGAGAGATTCCGGTTAATGATTGGAGTGCAGCAGGTTTACTTAAACCTTCAATGATTAAACCGGTTGTAATGACTGTGGAAAAAAGTTTGATATTGAGGAAGTTGGGAAAGTTAGAGAATAGCGATCGCTTGGAACTAAAAAAGACGTTACAAACTATTTTTAGTTAAAACCGTGCGATCGCACTTCCCATGAGAGACTTAATTTTATTATTTTAGCGATCGCCAAAAGTCATCATGTTTAATTCCTCCCGTTTTTTGAATTCTTTCCTCTGCTTCGGTTAGGATTTGATTTAATGCTGCATTATTTGTGTCACTGTTGTCTAAACTGGCAACTTGGATCGCTTTTTTCTATTTTGGCATATTTAAAGGATCGCAATCGCCTTGCCAAATTTATCGAAAGTCAAGAGTTTGTTCCTTATTCTTTATGGTAGTGCGATCGCATCTCCTATGAGAGACTTAATTTTATTATTCTAGCGATCGCTTTTGTTAAGAGTATTTGATTGTTTTGGATCTTCTTGGGGAGGATGACAAGCAATTTGCAGCCAAAATTGTCTCGATCTTTGAATAAATTTATTAGCATGACGTTCATCATTAAAATCGAGGCGATCGCAGGTGGCTCGACCGATGGGAGTATGTCCTATAATTGTTAGACTATCTGACGACCAAATGAAATGTTCCGACCATTTCTGCGTGCGAGGATTGAAAAGAGAGACTTCTTGTTGGGTATCTGGATCAATTCCTGCTGTAAAATTATAACGACGCTCGTTACATCGACGACAGCATAATGCTAAATTATCCAAATCGTCAGAACCGTCACGAGATTGAGGGATAATATGATCGATGGTAAAGCGATCGGTGCTTATGAATTCTGGGGAATGGCAATATTCACACCGTTCTTTTGCCCGTTTTCTGACAAATTCTCGGTTGGATTTTGAGACCATTGGATTGTATGGGTTTCTGCTGCGAGGAGGGAGTTTGCATAGGTAAATATCTGTGCAAGCTCATTTATACCATTTAATTCGGCTTTTTCTTCTGCTGTTAGGTTTCCCAGTTTATTTCGTTCTAGCAGTTCGTCAGAGCGAGTTTGCAGTTCTTCGGTAAATTTAAAGAGTTTGTATCCTTTAACGGTTTCTAGAGTAATGCCTTCTCCCAACCAGTAGGAGGGTTCGATCGTGAGTTTGGGTGACATTTCATTGACCTCTATCGCATTCTTTCCCTATTTTGACACATCTACAGGATCGCGGAAACTGAGAAAATTATTGATATTTTAGCTGTTCGTAAGCGTCCTCCCTATGATTATGAAGATTTAGAGGAGTTATTGACAGACTTTGAGGATGATTAGGCGATCGTGCTTTCCTATTCTGACAGATCTACGGGATCGCATTGCAAAATTTCTCGAAAGTCAAGGGTTTGTTACTTTTTTTTATGTTAGTGCGATCGCTTCTTTTAATTACCTTAACTCACCGCAAACCCTGTATGTTCTCTTATTTTAGGATGGCGAAAACCGAGAACAATATCTTGTTTGGGAATTCCGGCTTCTATTAGATCCGTTGCGACTCCTTCTTCTGTATCATCATATTGAATCCAGATTTTATCGTTAATCAGATCGATGTGAATGGGTGTTGCGTGTAAGTATTTGCGATCGCTCCAACCGATATCTAAGACTAAATAGCGCCCTCTTTCGTCATCAAATAGAACATGAGAATGATAGCGATCGGGAATAGAATCTCGGAATTCAGCGTGTTCTCGTAAGATATTTTTAATAATTTCTTTGTATTTTATTGTGGTATCCATTGAAGAATTTCCTCCTGTTCTGGATCGAAAACAATTAAGCGAAGGACTTGATTTCTAAGTAGAATTTGTCCTAATTCTATCGTAAAAATACTGTTGAAAGCATCTTGGGAAATTGCAAGATATAAAAGGCGATCGATTTTTATCTCATTCATCACTTTCTCAGTTTGGATTTGTTGCGATCGCGCTCTCCCATTCTGACACATCTACGCGATCGCATTTCCACGAGAGACTTAATTTTATTTTTCAGGAGTGCGATCGCCAAAAATTATCATGTTTAATTCCTCCTGTTTTTTGTATTCTTTCCTCTACTTCGGTTAAGATTTGATTTAACGCTGCATTATCGGACAGTGCTAAAGTTTCTAGAATCGAGAAAGATATGTGAAAATTTATAAATCAGCTTCTCTTTTTGTTTTAACTTGTGTTATAATCTCAAGTTATTGTTAATGATACCTGATTATGTCTAAATCCAAAAAAGTCAATTTAGATGCTCTAATTAGACGAGAAGATTTTGAAATAGATAGTCCTGTTAGTTCAGGACATAAAAAAAGTGCAATCGCTATAGAAGATATAAAACAAGATTCATTTTTCTTTACTTATGTTTGTAAACCTGATTTTCAAAGAGAAACAAATGAATGGGATTCAAAGCGAGTTTGTGATTTTATTCAAAGTTTTGTGGAAGGAGACTTAATACCAGCAATTATTTTATGGCAAAGTAAATGTGGCTATTTGTTTGTTATTGATGGTAGTCATCGATTAAGCTCTCTATCTGCTTGGGTTAATGATGATTATGGTGATGGAAATACGTCAAAGAATTTTTATGATGGATTAATTCCAGAAGAACAAATAAACATTGCTAATAAAACTCGAACACTTGTTAATAAAACAATTGGTTCATACGAAGATTTCAGATTAGCTATTACACGACCTGATAAAGTGAAACCAAAAATCGTTCAGTATGCTAAAAATTTGGGAGCTTTAGCGATCCAACTTCAATGGGTAGAGGGTGATGCAAGCAAAGCCGAAAGCTCCTTTCAAAAAATAAACCAACATGCTACACCAATTGATAAAACTGAGCTTAAACTTATACAAGCTCGCAGGAAACCTAGTGGCATCGCGGCACGAGCAATCATTGGAGCAGGAAAAGGACATAAATACTGGTCAAACTTTCCAGAAGAAAAACAAAACAAAATTCAAGAACTTGCACAAGAAATCCATACGATTCTTTTTGAACCACCATTAAAAACTCCAATTAAAATATCTGATATACCTATATGTGGAAAAATTAGTCAGATGCTACCACCTGTTGTAGAATTCGTTAATATTGTTAATCAGATCGATAGTAAAAATCTTGATGATGATGACACAGGAGAAAAAACAATTCAATTTTTAATAAATATTCGAAAAATTGCTCGAAGATTAAACAGTAATCATTCTTCTTCCTTGGGATTACATCCTTTAGTGTATTTTTACTCAAAACAAGGACGATATAGGACTGTGTGGTTTTTGTCTATTGTTGATTTTGTCATGGAATTGGAGAAACGCAAAAAAATAAACATTTTTATTGATGTTCGAGAGCAATTTGAAAAGCTCTTAATAGAAAATGGGACTTTAATTCAAGAAATCTATTATAAACACAATGATATGCGAAAAGCGTCCAACAAGATATCACTCTTTTTCCAGAAAATAGTTGAATCTTTGAAATTAGACATCAAATTTGAGGAAGTAATAGAGAAATTGATAGAATCTGATGATTTTAATTATCTTAAGGATTATAGTTCAACAAATCAGCCAACTCCTTCATCTAAAAAAGATTTTAATACGGGTAAAAAAAGTGAAATTTATATCAGAGAAGCTCTAGAGAAAGAACTATTATGCAAAATTTGTGGTGGACTCATTCACTGCAATTCTACTTCAATCGATCATATACAACGTAAAGAAGATGGTGGACTTGCGAATGTAGATAATGGTCAAATTACTCATCCATACTGCAATACAGGATATAAAAATTAGCTGTTTCCAATCTTATAAAACAAAAATTGAAGTAACAGTTATAGGCTGGTTATTTTCCAACCTATAACTGTTTTAATCAACTAACCCATCAAACAGAAGAAAGTGCTTTTTCCTCACTCGCCACAACACTCGCTTCCGGCGTATCAGCCTCCGAAGGCGGCACTACTTGCCAGAACTTGCCCAAATACTCCGACCAGTTCGCCAGAATAGCCTTAGCCTTCGCACTTCCGGTTCGTTCTGCATGGGCAGAAATCAACCCTTTCAACTGTGCCTCACCTGCGGGAGTTGTCACGCGCTGAATTGAGACGATCTCCGGGTTGACCCGGGCGGCAAACTTGCCATCCTCATCGAGGAAATAGCCTAAACCTCCCGTCATCCCAGCACCAACATTGCGACCCACAGAACCGATCGCCACAATCACCCCACCGGTCATATATTCACAACAGTGATCGCCGGCACCTTCTATCACCGCGACACCCTTAGAATTCCGCACCGCAAAACGCTCTCCCGCCCGTCCATTGGCGTATAACGTGCCGCCTGTGGAACCATATAAGCAGGTATTGCCCACGATCGCATTCTCGGAAGGGTCGTAAGTGGCTTCAGGAGGAGGAGTGAGAATAATCTCGCCGCCGTGCATTCCCTTACCCACGTAGTCATTAGCGACCCCGGATAAGCGCAGAATCATTCCCGGTAAATTAAACGCCCCGAAACTCTGACCCGCAGCGCCCTTAAAGTTCAAATTCAATTGACCCTCAAAGCCAGCATTACCGTAGCGTTTGGCGATTTGTCCCGCGATCCGCGCCCCAGTTGCGCGATCGGTGTTGACAATCTCAATCTCCTTCGTTACCGCCCCTTGATTGGCGATCGCATTCGCAATCTCTGCATCTTTTAACAGGCGATCGTCCAAAACAGCCCCATTACCGTGAACGGGTTCGCGTTGTAAGAACGAACGATCTTCAGTGACGGGAGGAAGCGTGAAACAGGTTAAATTAAGTCCCTTGGTTTTAGTGACTTGCTTATCTCGCACCTTCAGTAAATTAGAACGCCCGATGACCTCCAATAAGCTGCGATAGCCCAATTTTGCCAATAATTGCCGCACCTCTTCCGCGACAAACAAGAAGAAATTCACCACGTGATCCGGAGTCCCGGGGAAGCGCTTGCGAAGTCGTTCTTGCTGCGTCGCGACTCCCACGGGACATTGATTGGTATGGCAAACCCGCGCCATAATGCAGCCTTCTGCCACCATAGCCACAGAACCAAAGCCGTACTCTTCCGCCCCCATTAACGCTGCCATGAGGACATCGTAGCCCGTTTTCAGACCGCCATCCGCACGCAATAGCACGCGATCGCGCAGGCCATTTTCCATCAGCATTCGGTGAACTTCTGTTACTCCCAATTCCCAAGGAGCTCCTGCGTGTTTGATGGAAGATAAAGGCGAAGCACCTGTCCCACCATCGTGACCGGAAATTTGAATCACATCTGCATTCGCCTTTGCAACCCCTGCTGCAATCGTCCCAATGCCAATTTCTGCCACCAATTTCACCGAAACCTTAGCATTCGGATTGATTTGGTGCAGGTCAAAAATTAATTGGGCGAGGTCTTCAATAGAGTAAATATCGTGGTGAGGAGGGGGTGAAATCAATGCAACACCTGCTTTAGACCGCCGCAACATGGCGATATAAGAACTGACTTTTTTACCGGGTAACTGTCCCCCTTCTCCGGGTTTTGCCCCCTGCGCCACCTTAATTTCTAACTGTTTGCCACTCATCAAGTATTCGGGAGTGACACCAAAACGCCCCGAAGCGACTTGCTTGGTAAAGGAGGAAGCACTATCACCATTTCGCAGTCCTTTCAAGTGAGGGAACGTGGGAGAATGCCCATTTTCATCGACATCATTAATGGTGTGGAAGCGTTGAGGATCTTCGCCCCCTTCCCCGGAATTGGATTTTCCGCCCAAACGGTTCATCGCGATCGCTAACCCTTCATGCGCCTCTCGCGATAGGGATCCCAAGGACATCGCCCCCGTACAGAAGCGCTTGACGATTTCTTCGACGGGTTCCACTTCCTCAAGCGGAATAGATGCGCGATCGCTTTGGAAATCCAGTAAATCTCGCAACGCCGTCGCCGGACGACCTTCCAAGAACTTCAAATAAGTTTCGTAATGGTCGTAATTCTCGGCAACCAAAGAACTTCCTTGACCGTTGGCTGTCAGATTGCGACTCTTCTTCATCTCCTCAAAACCGCGCACTGCCTTATGTAAGGACTTCGCCATTTCCGGAGAACCCATGTGATATTCCCCACCGGGTTTGTAGTTGATAAAGCCGAAATTCTTTAACTTCTTATCAGCCAGTTCGGGAAAAGCGCGATGGTGAAAGGCGCTCACTTCTTTCGCCAGATCCGAGAGATTCATGCCTCCCAAACGGGAAGTCGTACCGTTGAAACTGAGGTTAACGACTTCTTCTCCTAAGCCGATCGCTTCAAAGATTTGCGCCCCATGATAGGAAGACAGCAGAGAAATTCCCATCTTAGAGAGAATCTTCAGCAAACCGGCTTCGATCGCCTTGCGATATTGAATTTGCGCGGTTTCTACTGTCATTTGAGGAACGCGCCCATTCTCCATTAACTTCTGAGTTTTGGGACTGTGCCACCAACCGCGAATCGTTTCTAGGGTTAAATAGGGACATACTGCTGAAGCCCCATAGCCTACCAAACAAGCAAAATGGTGCGTACTCCAACATTGCGCCGTATCCACGATTATTGAAGCCTGCAACCGCAATCCTTCGCGAATCAAATGGTGATGAACCGCCCCCACTGCCAACAATGGCGGAATATAGAGTTTCTCCTCACCGATAACTGATAACTGGTTACTGTTAACTGAAACGCGATCGCTCAAAATGAGAATCTTGCTACCGGCTTTCACTGATTCGGCAGCATCCGCGCACAATTTTTTCAAAGCAACTTCTAACCCATTCAACCCTGCTGCTAGATCGAAGAGAGTCGAAAGTTCGGTCATGGCAAACCCAGAGGCTTTAATCTCCTCTAACTCTGCATTGTTTAAAACCGGAGTCTCAATCTTGAGAACTTTCGCGCTTTCGGGTTGAACTTCTAGGAGATTGCCGCGATCGCCTAATGTCATATTCAATGACATTACTAAACTTTCTCGCAAAGGATCGATAGGTGGATTTGTAACCTGTGCGAAACGTTGTTTAAAGTAGTCGTAAAGCAAGCGAGGCTTATCGGACAATACGGCTAAAGGAATATCATCCCCCATACAAAAAGTCGGCTCTTTTCCGAGAGTTGCCATCGGCACGACGATCATATCCACATCTTCTGCGGTGTAACCGAATGTCGTCTGCGATCGCAATAATTCCGTAGCTTCTAAGGTCGGCGTTTCGGCAAAAGACTGAGGGGCAATTTGCACTCGATGCTTTTTCACCCACTCTCCATAAGGATGCTGTTGGGCAATGCGCTGCTTGATTTGCCAATTTTTCAGCACTTCTTGGGATTGTAAATCAACCGCAATGGTTTGACCGGGTCCCAGTCTGCCTCTTTCCACAATATCTGCTTGCGGCAGGTTCACCACCCCTGCTTCTGAAGAAACGACGATGTAATTATCCTTGGTAATAAAATAGCGGGCAGGGCGCAAACCATTGCGATCCAAAGTTGCACCGATAGTTTTGCCGTCGCTGAATACCAATAAAGCCGGACCGTCCCACGGTTCTTGAATGCTGCTGTAATAGTCGTAAAATTCGACAATTTCCGGATGATCGTCTAAGTCCGGCTGATTCTGATATGCCTCTGGGACGAGAATCATGGCGGCTTCGAGAGGAGATCGCCCCGTCCGCACCAACAATTCCATTGTACTATCCAAGTTCGAGGAATCGCTATTCTCTGGGTTAACAATCGGCGTTAATCCTTCTAATTCTTCTGGAGTCCAACCGGGAAGGCGGAGATTATTTTCCCGCGCTGCCATCCAGTTAATATTCCCCAGAAGAGTGTTAATTTCGCCGTTATGCCCTAACAAGCGCATGGGCTGAGCCAGATACCATTTGGGCATGGTATTGGTACTGAAACGGCGGTGATAAACGGCAAATGCACTCTGATAATCGGGGTTCGCCAAATCTTTGTAAAACTGTCCCAAAATTTCGGCGCGAACCATGCCTTTATAAACAATAGTCCGACAAGAAAAAGAACAGATATAAAAATCATCGCTCAAGCGCTTACCGACGCGAGAACGGGCAATGTAGAGAGCGCGATCGAGTTCATCTCCTGCTAAGGTTGGCGATGCGACCATTACTTGCTCGATGCGAGGTAAATTTTCCTTGGCCTGTCGCCCCAATATCTCTGGAATGATGGGAACTTCTCGCCATCCTAAGACTGATAATTTTTCGCCCTGCACGACTTCTTCGATATGGTCGCGGTTTTTTTGCGCCTCTCCTTCATCTTGAGGGAGAAAAACCATCCCAACTCCCAAGCGATCGCTCTGGGGCATGGTTATATTATTTTCATCGAACCATGATTGAAACACTTCTCGAGGAATTCCGGTCATGACTCCAGAACCGTCTCCCGTATTGCGATCGGCACTGCACGCCCCTCGATGTTCCAGACATCCCAAAGCCGTGAGGGATTGTTCGACAAGTTTATGGGTTCTTTTGCCGCTAGGATCGGCAATAAAGCCAACACCACAGGCATCCCGTTCTTCTACGAGCCACGGTTGACCGGGGTAGGGATGTTCGGCAACGGATAGAGAGTTTCTGTTTTGCATACTACGACTTGACTTAAACAAACAATAGAGCCTCGAGGAGCGGTATAAAATTGAATCTAGGGAAATGGCGAGAGACGATTAATCTTAGCCTGCTACATTTTTTAGCTTGTAGAAGCTCAACACGAATCCTATGACTAACTTCCTACGATCGAGGGAAAATGAAAAGATAGCGTTTCGAGTTGTCCTTCACCGTCGCAGAGTCACCGCGATCGCGTTCTGCACGTTATATCGCACTTCCTCGTCCTAGATTACAGGCTTAGCCTTTTGATTGTAATACGAGCTTGCTTTTCAATTCAGGTTAGTCTGAACATTATCACGGGGAATGCTTGAACTTGACAAATATTTAATATTTTTGTTTCGATCGCCGAGCTATTCCGTCCATCGCTTTGAGGCCGCTAAGGTAAAGAAGGTATGAGACCACAGAACGAATCTCGCAACCGCCATCGCAGAATCCGCCATCATCGGCGCAGGAGAAGGGTGAAAATGTCTTCGCGTTTTGGGTTGGCGATCGCGATCGCCTTGCTAACGTTTGCCTTACTGGTGTCGAGTTTATCAATGGCGAGAATGGTTCTCACGGCATTTCGCCCCAGTCGCGATCGCCCTTCTACCGTATTGGTCGCCAATACTTCTCCCGTGGAGGTTGGCGATCGATCTGTATTGAGGGAAGTTGAAGTCAAGCAAAGTGCGTTTTCTCCGACTGCCCTCCAGCAAGGAGATCGCCTCTCTCTCAATGGTAAAACCTTTTCCGGGGCATGGATACAATGGCAAAATGGCGAAGAGACGAGAACGGGACTGAGTGACACCGCAGCAATGACAATTTTGGGGATCGAGTTACTCGATACGGAAAATCCCAATATTCAACCCGTTCGCTGGTTTAATTTCTCTCAACCCTTACCCGTTCATTTCCTCGAGGCTTATCGCTATCTCGATATTACCGATATCCTTGCAGCGAGTCATTCTCAACTACAAGAGAATGGCAATACTTTAAGTATCGATTTTCCTCACGCCCGCATTCAAGGAATTGAAAAACAGGATCGAGGGACAGGGGGAAGAATTGCGATCGCGTTAGATCGCCCCACTTTCTGGCAAGTCAGCCAAAACCCGAGGGAAGGGGTGGTGATGGTAGAAGGCAGCGATTATACTGAGTTTCCCTTCGACGATCTCGAAAATGGTAGCAATTCTCAATCCTTATTCTCCCAACTCTTCTCCTCTGCCAAAAATCGAGCCGAGAAATTAAATGCCAAGATCGAAACAGGAGAATTTCGGACGAAAATTCATGTCGATCTGTCCGAGGGAAATCAACTGCAAGTCACTTCGATCGCTTCTCCTCCTCAACTTCTCGTTGACGTGCGCCCCGATGTCCTCAAAGACCGCAATATTGTTTTAGCACCGGGAATGCTTTGGCAGCAAAGATATGTCCCTTCGGGAAATGCGCGTTTTCCCGTCACCTCCTTAACCTTCAATCCTCGCGATCCGAATATTGCCCTGAGACCGATCTGGGGCAACCCGCGATCGATGCAGGGGACAGAACCCCTTGTGGTCATGGGACGGCAATGGAAGGCGTTTGCAGCGATTAACGGCGGCTTTTTTAATCGCAATAATCGTTTACCTCTCGGTGCCTTGCGTCGAGATGGGAAATGGTTTTCGGGGCCGATTTTGAATCGAGGTGCGATCGCTTGGGATGATACTGGAAATATTGCGATCGGGCGTTTGTATCTACGAGAAACGATTATCACCTCAACTCGTCAGCGTTTATTTATTCCCTTTCTCAATAGCGGCTACCTACAGGCTGGAATTGCCCGCTATACCTCAGAATGGGGAGCGCAATATACACCCCTGACGGATAACGAAACGATTGTTCTCGTCGAAGGCGATCGCGTTACCCGACAAACTCCCAGTCCCAAAGCCGGACAATCAGCCTTTCCCATCCCTTCAGAAGGCTATCTCCTCGTGATTCGCGGTAACAGTGCGTCCCCACGCGATCTTGCTGTTGGGACGCAAGTGCGCCTCGAAAGTGAAACCGTACCGCCCAATTTTGACAATTACCCCCAGATTATGGGGGCAGGTCCGCTTTTGTTACAAAATGGACAAATTGTTCTCAACCCAAGTGGGGAGAAGTTTAGTAATGCTTTCAATGGTCAAGCCGCCTCTCGCAGTCTTATCGGAACAACTCGCCAAGGAACTTTAGTTATTGCCGCCATTCACAATCGTCCGGGAGGAAGAGGACCCACCCTCAACGAACTCGCTCGCTTAGCATTAAGGTTGGGTCTGATCGATGCGTTAAATTTAGACGGTGGTAGTTCCACTTCCTTTTATTTGGGAGGTCAACTCGTCGATCGCTCTCCCGTTACCGCCGCTCGGGTTCATAATGGGATTGGCATTTATTTAACAAGCAATAATTCTCGTTAATTTTAGGTCAAAACTATTTTAGAAAATAGTCTCTCTAGCTGAAGACAATTAGCTTAAAATACCGTTTAAACTCAATTCAAATCCGACTAATACATCCTCTCCAGATAAACAACTGGGAGATTCTAAAATCTCAGCCTCTCGATCCTGACGATAGATTTCCACGCGATTATTTTGCGGATCGATCAACCACCCCAAAAGCACGCCGCATCTCATATATTCCTGCATCTTTTGTTGCAATGTCGATAAACTATCCGTCGCAGATCGCAACTCGATCGCAAAATCGGGAGCAAGCGGTAAAAATTGATTGGGTCGTAAATTCAAAGCTTCAATTCTCTCTCGTTTGACCCATGACGCATCAGGAGAACGTTCTGCACCATTAGGGAGTTTATACCCCGTCGAAGAGTCAAACGCTAAGCCCATACCATCTTCATCCGTCCAATTGCCCAAACGTTGTGTGAGTTTACCGTTACGATTGCCGCTAATCCAGCCAGTGGGGGGCATAATAATCAATTCTCCTTCTGCCGTCCGTTCCAGTCTTAAATCGCGATTATCCTGACAGAGTTGAAAAAACTCTTCGTCTGTGAAAGAAGCGATCGCATTGATATTGAGAGTTACCGCATTCATTGCTTTCTGAGGAAAATCAATTTTTCTTCATTATATTCGGAATTGAAGAAAAGAAAACAAAAAAATTGTCCAATGCACAGTCCAATTGCTATTATTGTAGCAATTGAACTAATATTGCATTATGGTTGCGACACCTGCTTATTTTAGCCCTCAAGACTATCTCAATCTAGAACGAAATAATAATATCCGCCACGAATATCAACGCGGCTTGGTTTATGCGATGGCAGGAGGGAGTGATAATCACAATCGAATTAGTATTAATCTTCTGACTTTAATTAACTTATACTTACGCGATCGCAGTTGCCAGTTTTTCGCTGGGGAAATCAAGGTGAATTATGCCGATGATTTCTACTATTACCCCGATGCTTTTGTCACTTGCGATGCTCGCGATCGTGGCGATCGCTACATCAAACGTTACCCCAAATTAATTGTAGAAGTTCTTTCCCCTTCTACCGAAGCATTCGATCGCGAACTTAAATTTACAGATTATCAAAAACTCGCCAGTCTAGAAGAATATATCCTCATCGACCAAGAGCAAATGCAAGTAGAATGTCGCCGTCACCTTAACGACTCTTGGGAAACGATAATTTATCAGACTGGCGATCGGATTCAATTGCAGAGTATTGAATTAGAATTTGCAATTGCAGAACTATATCGCGGAGTTAGTTGGGTTGAAGAAGATTAAATTTAGCGATCGCATTGAAACTTTGCTTGCATCTTGATATTATCGATAATTAATATTTTGTATTTCTTGAAATAGTTCGATTAAGTTTCAAGATGCAAAACATCGTGAAAAGCGATCGCAACTTCCCTTCTATCGCCATAACTCACAAATGAACTGAAAGAAAAAAATCTCAATTTGCGAACAAAACACTGCAATCGCCCTGACAATCCCGATATCCGGCTGAAACGACATAATGGGAACAACAGAGAGTAGCGATCGCAAGTCTCCTTAAGAATTTGATTAAGAAAAAGACGGATTTCGTAAAGAGTTGTTAGATATTGGTTAAATTTAGGATTTTGGCTAGCGTCTCTAAAAATAGGTTTGCTATGGTTGAGAAGAAGCAAATAGCGAAAAATCATCAAACCGCGATCGCGCCTCTCTACTGGAAAAAACTATGGTTCAGCTTAAAGAAGTCTCCCCTACCCCCACACTCTCCTTAGCAACACCTACAGCCCGAGAACTCGTTAACAATACAACCACTCAACGCCCTTGGGGTTCCTTCACCGTCCTCGAAGAAGGCTCGGGTTATAAAATTAAGCGCATCGAAGTTAAACCCGGTCATCGCCTGAGTCTGCAAATGCACTATCACCGTAGCGAACATTGGATCGTGGTTTCCGGTACCGCCAAAGTCACTTGTGGAGAGAATATTTCAATTTTATCCAGCAATCAGTCTACCTACGTTCCTCAATGTACCGCCCATCGCTTAGAGAATCCCGGATCGATCAATTTGGTCATCATCGAGATTCAAAATGGGGAATATTTAGGAGAAGATGATATTATTCGCTTCCAAGACGATTACAAGCGCAACTAAAACGGTAATGGGAATTTGGTAATTGAATTGACGATTTACCCATTACCGATTACCCATTACCCAAACCAATGATTGTTTTAAGTCAAGCTGCAGCAAAAGAAATTCGTCGCTTGCAAGCGACCTGCGATAACCCGGATGGTCAACTCCGCTTAAGTGTCAAAGCGGGAGGCTGTGCGGGATTTTATTATGGTTTAGAATTTGCCGAGGCAATAGGAGCAAGCGATCGCCGCTACGAAAGCGAAGGCATTACGATTATTATTGACGAGAGCAGCGATCGCTCTCTTGGCGAACTCAAACTCGATTATTCCCAAGATTTAATGGGCGGAGGGTTTCGCTTCCATAACCCCAATGCTAGCAAAACTTGCAGTTGCGGAAATTCTTTCTCCGTCAAACAAATTTGAGAAAAATCTCCCCTGCGTCTTAAAATTAAAAAAAATCCTTGACACGTTTCCTTTATTCTGGCTATTATGGGAGACTGTCACGCAATCTGAAAATCAACGAAAAACAAGGCTTTACGCATAACTCATGCCCACCATTCAGCAACTCATTCGCACCGAACGCTCGGTCGCCAAGAAGAAAACCAAATCGCCAGCATTAAAAGAATGCCCCCAACGTCGCGGGGTTTGCACGAGAGTATATACAACGACACCCAAAAAACCCAACTCGGCACTGCGAAAAGTCGCTCGGGTTCGTCTAACCTCTGGATTTGAAGTGACAGCTTATATTCCGGGGATCGGTCACAATCTCCAAGAACACTCTGTGGTTTTGATTCGAGGCGGACGAGTTAAAGATTTACCCGGAGTTCGCTATCATATCATTCGCGGAACTTTAGATACGACTGGCGTGAAAGATCGCCGTCAGGGACGTTCTAAATACGGAACAAAACGGCCTAAAAAAGAATAATCTTAAGAATACATTTTCTAGATTATGCTAAGTCATTTCGTGAATTGAGATTAATGAGGAATCAAAATTCACTTAAAAATCTTGTAAATTCATTTTGTAAATTCAAAGGATAAAGTTAACAATGTCTCGTCGCCGGGTTGTCAAAAAACGTCCTACTCCCCCCGATCCCGTTTACAATAGCCGCCTGCTGAGCATGACCATCCAACGGATCATGAGCCACGGCAAAAAATCCTTAGCCTCTCGCATTGTTTACGATGCGCTAAAAATTATTGGGGAACGCACCGGAAACGAACCTTTAGAGGTTTTTGAGACCGCGATTCGTAATTTAACCCCCTTAGTCGAAGTCAAAGCCAGACGGGTCGGGGGCGCAACCTACCAAGTTCCCATGGAAGTCCGCCCCAATCGCGGTACGACTTTAGCTTTACGATGGTTGTCCAGATTTGCTCGGGCGCGATCGGGCAAAACAATGTCGATTAAATTGGCTAATGAAATTATGGACGCAGCCAATGAAACTGGCGGTGCCATTCGCAAGCGAGAAGAAACCCATCGCATGGCTGAAGCCAATAAAGCCTTTGCCCATTATCGCTACTAGAATCGGGAAATCGAGGAAAGAAAGCGATCGCGCCTTTGGCAAAGCAGAAAAATTCTTAAGCTTTATTCCCATTTCAACCTTCTTCAGAAAGGGTTTGAAAAAGTTATAGAATTGTAAATAACGTACAAAAAAAGTAACAAAGCCATTAACTCGGCAAAAACTAAGGAGGTCAATGTGGGACGAACTATCCCGCTAGAGAAAGTTCGCAATATTGGAATCGCGGCGCACATAGATGCCGGTAAAACCACCACTACCGAACGCATCTTGTTCTATTCCGGTATCGTTCATAAAATCGGCGAAGTCCACGACGGCAACGCCGTCACAGACTGGATGGCCCAAGAACGAGAACGAGGAATTACCATCACGGCTGCCGCCATTAGCACCAATTGGCGAGAACATCGGATTAATATCATCGATACCCCCGGTCACGTAGACTTCACCATCGAAGTCGAGCGATCGATGCGAGTTCTCGACGGTGTCATTGCGGTTTTCTGCTCTGTGGGGGGCGTTCAACCCCAATCCGAGACCGTATGGAGGCAAGCCGATCGCTACAAAGTCCCTCGTATTGCGTTCATTAACAAAATGGATCGCACCGGCGCAAACTTCTTCAAAGTTTACGAACAGGTCAAAGATCGCTTGCGAGCCAATGCCGTCCCCATTCAAATTCCCATCGGCAGCGAAGGAGAATTTAGCGGCATTGTCGATTTGGTGCGAATGAAAGCTAAGATTTACACCAACGACATCGGTACAGAAATTGAAGATGCCGAGATCCCCGAAGAGGTTCGAGAACAAGCCGAGGAATTCCGCGCCAAATTGGTAGAAGCCGTCGCAGAAACCGATGAGGTTCTGCTAAACAAATATATGGAAGAAGAAGAGTTAAGCGAAGAAGAAATTCGCACAGCTCTGCGAAAAGGCACCATTGACGGCTCGATTATGCCCATGTTATGCGGTTCGGCCTTTAAAAACAAAGGCGTACAACTTCTTCTCGATGCGGTTGTCGATTACTTGCCAGCCCCCATTGACGTTCCTCCCATTAAAGGAATAGTCCCTAACGGTACCGAAGAAGTCCGCAAAGCCAATGACGAAGAGCCTTTTTCTGCCCTCGCCTTTAAGATTATGGCAGATCCCTACGGTCGCTTGACCTTCCTGCGGGTTTATTCGGGGACTCTGAAAAAAGGCAGCTACGTCTATAACTCCACCAAAGATAAAAAAGAGCGAGTTTCGCGGCTGATTATCCTCAAATCCAACGATCGCATCGAAGTTGACGAGCTACAAGCTGGAGACTTAGGAGCCGCGATCGGTCTCAAGGATGCCATTACCGGCGATACCTTATGCAATGAAGATAAACCGATTATTTTGGAATCGTTGTTTATTCCCGAACCGGTAATTTCTGTCGCGGTCGAACCGAAAACCAAGCAGGATATGGACAAACTCGGCAAAGCACTACAATCTTTGTCCGACGAAGATCCGACCTTCCGCGTCAGCACCGATCCCGAAACCAATCAAACTGTGATTGCGGGTATGGGAGAACTACACTTAGAAATTCTAGTAGACCGAATGCTACGGGAATTCAAAGTCGAAGCGAACGTGGGACAACCCCAAGTCGCCTATCGAGAGACCATCAAAAAATCCGTTAACAAAGTCGAAGGTAAATTCATTCGTCAAAGTGGCGGTAAAGGTCAATACGGTCATGTGGTCTTGAACTTAGAACCAGCAGAAGCCGGAACGGGTTTCGAGTTTGTCTCGAAGATCGTGGGCGGAAAAATCCCGAAAGAATACATTCCCTCCGTCGAGCAAGGCATGAAAGAATCTTGTGAAACGGGTATTCTCGCAGGGTATCCCCTTATCGATGTTAAAGTCACCCTGACGGATGGTTCTTACCACGAAGTCGATTCTTCAGAGATGGCTTTCAAAATTGCCGGCTCCATGGGCATGAAAAACGCCGTGCATAAAGCCAATCCCATCATCCTCGAACCGATCATGAAAGTCGAGGTCGAAGTTCCCGAAGACTTCCTCGGTGATGTCATGGGAGACCTCAACTCCCGTCGGGGTCAAATTGAGGGGATGAACTCTGAAGCCGGCGTATCCACCGTAACTGCTAAAGTTCCTTTAGCGGAAATGTTCGGTTACGCCACAGATATCCGTTCTAAAACCCAAGGACGCGGTATCTTTTCAATGGAGTTCGGCAACTACGAGGAAGTTCCTCGTAACGTGGCTGAAGCCATCATTGCTAAAAACCAAGGGAACGCAAATTAGAGATAAGGAAAAACGAAGCAATGGCACGCGCAAAGTTTGAACGCAACAAAGACCACGCCAATATTGGCACTATTGGTCACGTAGACCACGGCAAAACGACCTTGACCGCAGCGATCACCATGTCTCTCGCCGCACAAGGAAAAGCGAAAGCTCGCAATTATGCCGATATTGATGCTGCTCCAGAGGAAAAGGCACGCGGCATCACCATTAATACCGCTCACGTAGAATATGAGACGGATAATCGTCACTATGCTCACGTGGATTGCCCCGGTCACGCTGACTACGTGAAAAATATGATCACCGGAGCAGCTCAAATGGACGGTGCAATCTTGGTGGTTTCCGCAGCAGACGGTCCCATGCCCCAAACTCGCGAACACATTCTCTTGGCACGACAAGTTGGCGTTCCTCACCTCGTGGTCTTCTTAAATAAAGAAGATCAAGTTGATGACGAAGAACTGTTGGAATTGGTGGAATTGGAAGTTCGGGAACTTCTCAGCGAGTACGATTTCGATGGAGATGATATCCCCATCACTACAGGTTCTGCACTGAAGGCAGTAGAAGCCTTAACCGCGAAGCCCGAGATTGGTAAAGGAGAAGACGAGTGGGTCGATAAAATTCTCGCCCTCATGGAGAGTGTTGATGCCGCCATTCCCACTCCAGAACGGGAAATTGACAAGCCTTTCCTCATGGCAGTAGAAGACGTTTTCTCCATCACCGGTCGCGGAACTGTTGCCACAGGTCGGATCGAACGAGGTAAAGTGAAAGTCGGTGAAACTATTGAAATTATTGGCATTCGCGATACTCGCAGCACCACTGTCACTGGGGTAGAAATGTTCCAGAAGACTTTAGATGAAGGCATGGCGGGAGATAACGTCGGCGTTCTTTTACGTGGGATTAACAAGGAAGATATCGAACGAGGAATGGTGTTAGCAAAACCCGGTTCGATTACCCCTCATACCAAGTTTGAAGGTGAGGTTTACGTCCTGAAAAAAGAAGAAGGAGGTCGTCATACCCCTTTCTTTGCCGGCTATCGCCCTCAATTTTATATCCGCACAACGGATGTAACCGGTACTATTGACTCTTACACTGCTGATGACGGCAGTAATGTAGAAATGGTGATGCCTGGCGATCGCATCAAAATGACAGTGACATTGATCTGTCCGATTGCGATCGAGCAAGGAATGCGTTTTGCCATTCGCGAAGGCGGTCGTACCATTGGTGCGGGTGTCGTTTCTAAAATCGTTGAATAGACTCCACTCTATTTAAGTAGGAGCAGAGAGGTTGAACCTTTCTGCTCTTTTGCTCTGAATGTTCTACCCATTACAATCCAGTACGAAACCATGGCCACGATTCAACAACAAAAAATTCGCATTCGCCTGAAAGCCTTCGATCGCCGCTTGTTGGATACTTCCTGCGAGAAGATTGTCGATACTGCCAACCGGACCAATGCGACAGCGATCGGCCCGATTCCTTTGCCCACCAAGCGCAAGATTTATTGTTTGCTGCGATCGCCTCACGTCGATAAAGATTCCCGAGAGCATTTTGAGACCCGCACTCACCGACGGATTATCGATATTTATCAGCCTTCTTCTAAGACCATTGATGCGCTAATGAAGTTAGATTTACCTGCAGGAGTCGATATTGAAGTTAAATTGTAATCCATAATGGGGAAAGCAGAAAAATCGCATCAGACACAGAGCGCACAGAGATTTCTTCTTTTCTGTACCTCTGTGTTGCTTGAACTAGATTAATATTTATATCTAACTTTCTTGGTTTTCATCTTGGCGACTTTCCGAACGAGCTAAACTATTGGATTCGCTATTTCCAAGTAGAGTATTTTCTGTTCTTTTAATAACATCTTTAGCTAAGCGTTCGCTAAAACCGACAACAAAAGCAAGGGAACAAAGAAATAATTCATCGCTTTTATGTTGATCTCGTGTCGGGTTAATTTGCACGGCAAGAATTCCCGATTTTAAAATGGCGAAGAGTAGCAAACCAAACACCGCGCCAATGAGTGGCTTGAATGCCCCGACAAGTAGTAAAACTACGGGATCGGAATATTCTTTTTCTTCAAAATCATTCATTCTTGTAAAAAGACTAATGATGCTTCCTAAAGCACCAGAAGAAGCAACTAAAATCAAGAAAAATAATAGAGAATAATCTTTTTGAATTTCTTCCAAGCGAGTTAATTCTCGTTTTTTCTCGGCTTCTTCAATGAGAATTTTCTTGTTTAAACTTAAATTTTCGAGATTAAGCTGAGGATCGTTCAAACTCCTTTGGATTTCAGACTGAATGCGGTTTTGGACTTGAGATCCGACAATAACGCCATCTTGACTTGGATCTTTAGGCTCATCTTTATATTGAAGAACAAGCCTTAATCTCTGTCGAGTTTCTTCAATCCTAAGCGTTAAATTACTTTGACCGATAGAAAGATAATATAGTGCAATAAAAAACAGGCAGAGAAAAATTGGTGTAGAGATAATTAGTCCTGTAACAACTTTTAAAGGGTCTGATTTTAAGTTACAAAAGTCTATCCATCTATTGAAAAAGAAGCTAAGAGGCTGACGGCGATCGTAAACATTCAGTGTTTTTTGGATATTAATTCTAATCTCTTGTGCTAAGTAAATATTGGGATGTTCGTAAGTTAATATTTCGATCGCATTTTCAGTATGCTGTAGTAAAATTTCTAGTTCTTTTTGTCTAATTTTGTTTTGTCTAGATCTTTTATTCGGGCGATCGCTAATTTCTCCTTCATAGTTCAGCCTAGCTAAAAGCTTTCTAATTTTAGGCAATAAAATATATAGCATTGCCACTTCTTCTTGTAATTGCAAGCGATCGAGTAGAGGAGATAAAGCCGAACGTTCCTCTGCTTTTGCTTGCGCTAAAATTCTTGAATTTTCTTCATTGATTTTCTTTAAGTTTCTAATAACTTTATCGTAGCGATTAATTGAAGGTTCTTGAGAATCTGTCATTTTCTTGAGAGTAGCATCGTTATTATGCTTCTAATTCTATCGAGAGAGAAAGTGAGAGTCAAGTTTTTATTGAGCGCTATTATTCTCTTGCTTTGAATTCTCGATCGTCGTCAGAATTGGCCTAAAAATAAAGAAGAGAAACAATCGAATTTAGAGATAACCAACCAAAAAAGTAAAATGAATACAGGCCAGTCAAATAGTCGAACAACTTTTAGAGCAGCTTGAACCATTTTTGGGATCCGATCCTGACCTACTCACCTGCCTGAAAGCGCATCAGTTACAGAGACGCTCAGTTACGAGCATTGCCTTCGTAGGAAAGGCAATTCGAGCGCTAGATCATCGAGAGAGAATTCTCAATAATTTTGTTAAACATTCTTGACCTTTTACAATAATGATTAAGAAATAAACCGATCGCCCTCATAGGTAATGCAATTGTTTGAAGAACGAGAACGCCAAACCGCCCCCGACGATCGTCCCTTAACTGTCACCGAGACGCTCGATCGCCTGTCCTCCAATCCAGAACCGAACGGCGATCGCCTGCATCCCGAACGAGGTTTGCTTCCTGTCCTGAAAAACCCTCGCTTCCTCATTTTGTGGCTCGGTCAAATCTTCTCGCAACTCGCCGACAAGGTTTATATCGTCCTCATGGTCGCCCTGATTTCTACCCATTTTCAGGTTGGCGAAAACCAAATCGGCACTTGGGTTTCAGCGATTTCCATTGCCTTAACCATTCCCGCTATTTTATTGGGTTCTCTTGCGGGAGTGTATGTCGATCGCTGGTTCAAAAGAGATATTCTCGTCACCAGCAACCTCTTGCGAGGCGCTTTCGTCTTCGCCATTCCTCCTCTATTCTGGTTGTCCGGCAACTGGGGAACCCTCTGGGGCATTCCTTGGAGTTTTTGCCTATTGTTAACTATCACCTTTTTCGTTTCTACCTTCACGCAGTTTTTTGCGCCTGCTGAACAAGCGACCCTTCCTCTCATCGTTCGACGCGATCGCCTCATCCCCGCTAACTCCATTTATGCCACGACCATGATGGCCTTGTTGATCGTCGGTTTTGCCGTCGGCGAACCTCTTCTCGCCCTGATGGATCGCCTTGTTCGGCTTATTGTTCCTACTTGGTCTTTCGGTCCAGAATTGTTAGTCGGGGGTGCTTACACCCTGTCGGGAATTATTTTACTTTTCCTCAAGACCGGGGAAATCCGCACTCCGAGCGATCGCGAACATCCCCACGTTTTCCACGACATTTGGGATGGCATTCTCTATCTTAAGGACAATCATCAAGTTCGCAATGCCCTCATCCAAATTACCAGCCTCTTTTGTATTTTTGCAGCTTTGACTATTTTAGCGGTACCCCTCGCTGCAGCGATTCCCGAAATTCAAGCTCAACAATTCGGATTCCTGCTCGCATCTGGAGGCATTGGTTTGGGGCTGGGAGCGACAGTTTTAGGGCAGTGGGGACAGCATCTTCCGCGCACGGGACTGAGTTTTTGGGGCTTCATGGTTTTAGCTATAGCCCTTGTGGGTTTATCTTTTAGCGATCGCTCTCTTTTTTGGGCATTACCAGCTATGGCCGCCTGTGGTGTCTCGGCCGCCACCATTTACGTCCCCATGCAAACCACGATTCAAGACCAAACCCCAGAAGATATGCGTGGGAAAGTATTCGGGTTGCAAAATAACGCTGTAAATATTGCCCTCTCTCTTCCTTTGGCCTTGGCTGGAATTGCCCAATCCTTGTGGGGTTTGCGTCCAGTTTTATGGGGACTGGTTGCCGTAGCCATCATGACCGGTTTTCTCAATAGGTACATTTCCCGCCCGATCGTGGTAACATCAAGCCAAGTTAAGAAATTATAAGATTTCTGAAAATCTATTTCTAACTGCTGCTGTTACAGGCGTTGAAACCGAACGATTGAATGCACATCGCTTGGCTGGGAAAAAAATCACCATTCTGCGGCAATGTCACCTACGGTCGCGAAATTACCAACGCATTGTTAGATCGAAGACATCGCGTGAGTTTTCTTCACTTTGCTCAAGAAAACTTTGTCGATAAAACATGGCGATCGGATTGTCCGGAAGTTGTATTGCCCTTTTTATACAAGTCGCAGGTTTATACCATTCCCACCCTGAGATCGAGCCAAATCTTAACGCGATCGCTCGCAAAACTCAAACCGGATATCGTTCATGCGTCCCTAACTCTCTCTACTCTTGATTTCCGTCTGCCGGAGATTTGCGAGGAACTCAATATTCCTCTGATCGCCACCTTTCACCCCCCCTTCGATAGTAAACTTCGCAATCTCAAATCCAGCACCCAATTTATTACCTATCAACTCTACGCGCCATTTTTAGCTAACTACAACCGCGTTATTGTTTTTTCTCATTTACAAAAAGATCTTCTCATGCGCTTGGGCGTTCCCGAACAAAAACTCGCCGTCATTCCCAATGGAGTAGACGTACAGAAATATTCTCCCGGAATTTCTCATTTTAAAGCCAGAGTCAAAGCCGATCGCCTCTTTGTCTATATGGGACGCATTTCTACAGAAAAGAATGTCGAAGCAATGTTAAAAGCGTGGAAGCTCTCGCAGATGGGATCGGGATGCAAATTGGCGATCGTGGGGGACGGCCCCTTAAAAGGAATGTTAGAACCTTTTTACGGCATTGAAGATGGCATTATTTGGCATGGGTTTGAAAGTAACGAGCAGAAGCGTATTGAAATTCTCCGAGCGGCAGATGCCTTTATTTTGCCCTCCTTGGTTGAAGGCCTATCACTCTCGCTATTAGAGGCAATGGCCTGCGGGGTTGCCTGTATTGCTACAGATGCAGGAGCAGATGGGGAGGTTTTGGAGCAAGGGGCTGGCGTTACCATCGCCACTCAAGGGGTCACGACGCAATTAAAAACCCTGCTCCCCGTTTTTCGAGATCAGCCAGAATTAACTCAGCTTCTCGGTTATAAGGGCAGACAACGTGTTTTAGAACGTTATACTCTCAGCCGCAATATCGCCTGCGTGGAGCAACTCTATGCAGAGATACTACAGTCGAAACCCATGCCATTGAGTCGATGGGCTTAAGTTCTTAAACCTTCATCAGAAAAGGGGAAATTAGTTCTTGGTCTACTTTGCTTATCCAGCGTGATTGTCAGATTTTTTCCCCTGTTAAGAAAATCGTAGGCGGATTCTTGGGAACCCACCTACAGTAAATTTTCGAGACAAGAGATTAACGAATATATTCTTTAAGAATACTATTGCGATTGGGATGGCGCAGTTTTCGCAAGGCTTTCGCTTCAATTTGGCGAATCCGTTCTCGCGTGACATTAAAAATCTGGCCGATTTCTTCTAACGTTTTCATGCGTCCGTCATCCAAACCATAACGCAAGCGCAATACATCTCGTTCTCGGGGACTGAGAGTATCAAGGACGTTTTCAAGATCTTCTCGCAGAAGACTTTTCGAAACTTGATCTTCTGGCGTTTCTCCATCTGCTTCAATAAAATCCCCCAATCGAGAATCTTCTTCTTTCCCGATGGGGGTTTCTAAAGAGATGGGAAGTTGTGCGGACTTGGCAATAAATCGCAGTTTTTCGATGGTCATTTCCATGCGAGTAGCGATTTCTTCTTCTGTCGGTTTGCGCCCCATTTCTTGCGAGAGAATTTTAGTTGTTTTCTTAATGCGAGAAATGGTTTCGTAGAGATGAACTGGAAGGCGAATGGTACGAGATTGATCTGCGATCGCGCGAGTAATAGCTTGGCGAATCCACCAAGTCGCGTAAGTGGAAAACTTGTAACCTTTCGCATGATCGAACTTTTCAGCAGCGCGAATTAAACCGAGAGATCCTTCTTGAATCAAATCTTGAAATGATAGTCCTCGGTTCATATATTTCTTGGCAATGGAAACCACCAAGCGCAGGTTGGACTGAACCATTTTATCTTTTGCCCGTCTGCCTTCAAATAAGCGGCGGCGAAACTTGGGATATTCAATACCGACTGCTTCAGCCCATTCGCGATCGCTGGGTTCCTGCTCTTGGTTTTCGGCGAGATCGTCGCGCACCCGTTCAAACTCCAATAGCTCGGCAATTTTACGAGCGAGTTCGATTTCCTCTTCCGCTCGCAGCAAGCGAATGCGACCGATCTCTTGCAAATAAACGCGAATAGAATCCTCTGTATAAGGTTTTTTCTTCGCTTGTTCCTTCCGTCGGGAAGCTGAACTTTTTTTCGGTGCTTTTTCTACTTTTGCTTTTGCTGCGACCCCATCTTTTGCAGAGGCTGCAGGTTTTTCAATTAAAAGCTCCAACTCGGTTTGAGGTTGGGTAATGGTTGCGAGATCGTAGTTCGCCTGGGTCATGCCGTTTTTCCTCTTGCTCCTTCAGTTCAAGACCAGAACATCAAGTGTTGAATTTTTTGGCATTCGGTAAGATGCCTCGTGCCCCGTTTGGGATTAACCGATACTATTCCCCGATTTAGTTCGCAAATTTCGCTAACTCACACCGCGATTCGATTGTGCGATCGAGGGAAAGTCTCCTGATATTGAGGGGATTTAACCCCAAATGTGGAAGACCTTTCCGATTGTAACCTCTCTTACAAAAAATGGGTTCGCTTTGAGTTAATTTCTTTCATATTTTTTGATTTTGTTGTTTGATGACCGGGTTAATTTGTCAGTTATCCAGAGATCGCTTTGGATTTTTGGCCATTGTAATTAATTCAATCTCAAATGGCATCTGGGAAGGGTTCGTCATGAAAACAATAGAAAATTTTTTGTTCCAAGGGTTTTTTAGGGATTTAAAATTAGGTCAAATGTATTTTGTGGACAAGAAAAATTGCCAACGGTTGGAGAACGCGATACGCTTTGAGTGGCTCGAGTACGTTCAAAATTGGTTGAGTATTTCCAATTATGGCGGGAATTCGCAAATGGTTGCGCGTTGCGATCGCATTGATTTGTCTGGGTACGACCTATAGTTGTGGGTACAAGCCCCTCGATTCGCTGTCCGTTGCGATCGAACAACAGCCGTTAAATGCTCCTTCTCCCGCTTGTACCCGTGGGAATGCGTTTGGAGCGGCGGTGGATAAAGCCTTGAGTGCGTCGCGCTTGGCACAAACAGCACAATCGAGGGAGGAATGGCAAACGGTTGTTTGGCATTGGATGCAGGCGATAGAACGAATGCAGGCTGTGAGGGGAGACGATCCTAAATGGGCGTTTGCTCAGAAAAAAGTCACGGAATACCAGAATTATTTAAGCGTTGCTCGACAACAAGTGCAACGTTCGCCGCGATCGCTGCCTTTTAGCAGTTTTAAAAGTCAGATTCTCGATGAAAAATTGTGGCTGTTTCTCTCCTATATTGCGGCGCGACCCACCCCGGATATTTTAATTATTGGCAGTTCTCGCGCCTTGCAAGGAGTAGATCCGGTCAATTTAGGGAAAAACCTCATCCTCCAAGGTCATACGGGGGTTGAGGTCTTTAACTTGGGAATTAATGGTTCTACCGCTCGGGTTGTGGATGTCTTGGTGCGAGAAATTTTAACTCTAGAAGAGCTTCCCGATCTCATTATTTGGGCGGATGGGGTGCGGGCGTTTAATAGCGGTCGCAGGGATTTGACTTATAATGCGATCGCTTCTTCTGCTGGTTATCAAGAACTGTTACAAGGCAAGCATCCGACTCTTCCCGTTACGGCGACATCAACAAATCCCAATTGCGATCGCCTGCAAGGTTTTTGGAAGTTGAGAGACAAGTTTTTAAGCTGGATGGGGGGAAATTTGGCGATCGCGGCAGTCCTAGAGGAGATCGATGCTAGTGGTTTTCTCGCGATCGAGCGGCGTTTCGATCGCGATCGCTACTACCAGCAATTTCCCAGAGTTCCGGGGCTGTACGATGCCGACTATCAAAATTTTACGCTGACAGGAGCGCAAACCGAAGCGCTCGATCGCTTGCAAGATTATTTACAACAGCGCCAAATTCCCCTTGTTTTTGTGAATTTACCGGTAACGGGAGATTATCTCGACGAGACGCGACAAGCCGCAGAAGTTCAATTTCGCGCTTTTATGACGGAACGGGGAAAGCAGGAGGGATTAACTTTTATCGATTTGGGGGAACAGTGGCCAGATCGCAATGAACTTTTTGCCGATCCGAGCCATCTCAACCGTTATGGTGCTGCCTTAGTAGGAGAAAAACTGGCAAAGCATCCCAATTTACCTTACACAAATGCCCAGAATCAGCAAAGCCCCGATACTCAACGATCGGCCTCAGAAACCATTCCTCCTCAACCCAAAGAAGCAGAAACCATTATTCTTCCAACTCCACCTCTCGAATAATTCAACTCTCTACTCTTAACTCTCTAATTCCTGATAACTGGGAGAAGATTGAGGAAAATGGACGGGCATTTTTAAGGGTTGCTTGCTTTCTAATTTGAGTTGTTTGCGTTCCCATGTTCCCAAGCCTTTTAAGAGTGCTGTCCTCACTTTTTCATCTTCTTCGCGGGACAGCAGCAAGCGAAAATATTCGAGGAGTTGAATGCGATCGCTTTCCTGCAAATGAGGCGATAGGTGGGTGAGTTGGCGCACGACAATTAAGCGTTTGAGGGGATCGACTCGGGTGAGCTGCAATAATAAGCGTTCGTATCTCGTTTCTTCGCGATACTGGCGATCGCTAATGCCATACCAACCCAATAAAGCCAAGGTTAGCAAGGTTGCTGCCCCTTGCAGCACAGAACCGATAACCAACCAGCGATTTTCGGAATGCGCCCAGATGGAAACGGCTAAATACGTTCCCAATGTTGCTAAGCCGCCACTTCCGACCGCTAGAATCAAACGACATTGAGGACTTTTGAGAAAATGCAGCGTTTGCGTCCAACGTTCTCGCCAATTCCATCCCAGTATGATGTAGGTTCCCCACATGGCAGCAATTCCCAAACCGGTTGTGAGAATTAATGGCCAATTCCAAACCAGCAATAGTGCTACCGCGATCGCGATCGTCAGCCAAAGGACGAGAGAGCGAGTTTGTTTCGACGCGATCGCCCGCAACAAACGACGCTCGATATTAATTAAAATTGGGTTTTGTAAAGGGTGGCGCAATTGTTTTTGCCACGGGATGATGGGGGACATTGTGAACTGCGAACTGCGATAAAGGTATCTTATCAGCGATCGCGATCGCCCGAGCGCGAGATATTTTCTCTACGTCCTTTGAGGGAAACCACTTCTGCTTCATTGCTCTCCCGGGCGACGCGAACTAATAAAGCGGCTAAAATCAAACTGGAAATAATCGAACTCCCGCCATAACTGAAGAACGGCAACGGTAAACCCGTGGTGGGTAAAACCCCCGTTGCTACGCCAATATTGATGGAAGATTGACCCACTAATAAAATCATCACTCCCATGGCGATCGTTTTCTGCACGGGTTGCGGGGTTCTTAGGGCAATAAACAAAGCGAGGGTGGCGTAAGTTGCCAATAGCATTAACAAAATAACGCTCCCGAAAAAGCCAAATTCTTCGGCAAAAACGGCAAAAATAAAGTCAGTATATTGAATAGGCAAATAGAATAATTTTTGTTGCGAAAGCCCAAAACCGGATCCCGTTAGTCCTCCGGAACCGATCGCTAAGAGACTTTGAATCAATTGATAGCCGTCCTGCATGGGATCTTGCCAAGGATCGAGAAAGGACATGACCCTACGTCGCTGATACTCTTGAGAATAAATACTCATGACCGCCAGTAAAATCCCCGAAATGGCGGTGCTTCCCAGTTGCCATAACGGTAAACCCGCCGCCAACGCCATGAGCCAAAGGGTCATGCCACAGAGTGCAGTTGTACTCAGATTGGGTTGCAAAAGAATTCCCGCGAGAATGAGGGCAAAAATTCCCAGCCAAAACCCCCGCGTCAACCACGAGAGTTGCTTCCACCGTCCGAAGATAACAGCACTTTGTACGACGAGAAAGGGTTTAATCAATTCTGAGGGTTGAATGGGAATTGAGGCCACGGTAATCCAACGAGTTGCCCCATTGACGGTGGTGCCGACTCCCGGAACGAGAATGGCCACCATTAAGCCTAATAATATGAAGAGAATCCAGCGAGAAATCGGGAGAAGATAGCGGAAAGGCGATCGCGCGACGACATTAAAGGCGATCGTTCCCAACAAGATCCAGATAATTTGCCGTTTGAAATAGTACAAACCATCCCCGACTTCTGCATCGGCGACGGGATAAGAGGCAGAAAAGAGAACGATTAAGCCGACAAAGACCCAAACCATCGTCAACCAGCGTACTAAACGAGCTTCGATCGCCCAGTTTTCAACCCCGGGATCGAATAAAGGAATTAAGAAGCGTATATCCATATAAGGTAAAAATAGAGTCTTTGTTAGCCGATACCGACTAATTTAATGGGAGTCTAGGGATTTATTTTCCATTATTCATCGCGATTGACGGAAATTGCGATCGCGTTTCTTAAACATGAGTTTTCGGGTTTATTTTTCGGGTTTCTGTGGGGGAAAAATGCACTTGACGGATACTTCTAAGTTACAGCCTGCTTTTCCGTCGGCAATGTAGGGAATACCCGTGCGAACATCAACGCTAACACCGAATTTGAGTTCGACTTCGCTCACCTCTGCGATCGCCAAATTCTTAAAGGCTTTGAGGGAATAGGTAGTATAAGCGCGAATGGTACTTTCGAGAGCTTGGATGTTTTGCGCGAGTTTTTGGGCGGGATCGGAAGGAAAGATGCCGCGAGGAGGATTATTGGGATCGTGGGTTTGGGGGGGTTCTAGATTGGTTTCAGTGGCTTCGATATGGATAATGGTGCCGTCATCGAGTTGGATGGGAATGAGTTGTCCCATAATACGGGTAATTCTCCTTGAGGGAATGGGTTGATGATAGTTTAAAGGTTGAGCGATCGCGATCCTATTTTCAATTCTCCCTATTTAAGGTTTTGAGAATGTTCTGCGATCGCTTTTGAAATCATTGGCTCGAAGGAATTTTTTCTATTATGACAAGATTCGCGGTTTGTGGCGATCGTGGGTAGTTTTAGAGTATCACGCGATCTCGGTGAGTTATCGTTCAATTGTATCGTGATTTAGCGATTGCTAGATTTTTAAAAGTTGAAGGTGCAATCGCTTTTCAATACGATTTTCAACGATCGAGAAGTTGCCGTTCGGTAATACGTTCGGGTAAATTTATTTGGAATGAAAATATAGTTGTTCTACCTTCTGATGTTAATCCCAGAATTTTGCCTTGCTCTTGTTTAAAGTGCTGCGACCATACTTGAGTACGAGGATTAAAGAAAAAACTAAATTGTCTGGTTTCTGGATCGAATGAGCCGAGATCTGTTCCTTTATAGCGGTTGCATCGCCAACAAGCTAAGACTAAATTATCGGCTTCCGTGCGACCATTATGTTTTTGGGCGATTATGTGGTCTAATTCGTGGGGATAAAAACTGATAGAGTCTGGAAGTTTACAATATTCACAGCAATGGTTTGCTCTTTCGATGACCAAGCGACGTAATGCAACTGGAATATAACTCATCGATCCTGTGCGAGATAGGGCAAATTGCCAGCTTTAAGCATAACAATGAGATGTTCGATGCGTTCGTATTCGTCAAGTTCGGCTTGTTCTTCTGGGTTTAGAGTTCCCGCTTTACCGCGATCGAGTAGAGCATGGAGACGAGCCTGCATTTCGGGGGTCGGTCGAAATTCGGCGATTTGTTCGGGTGTAGGACGACTGGCAATAAAGTTGAGAATGTAGTGATAGACGTGGTTGGGGAGTGGAGCTTGCAGGCATTGTTGTAACAAGATCGGCAAGCGATCGCCGAGAGCATTAATTTGAGGAACGAGTTCCTCGGGAATCTCAAGGGTAATTGCAGTCATCGGTTTTTTTGTTTTATTGTAAATGCGATCGCTTTGTTCGAGGTTAGGGTTTGAATTATCTGACAAGATCGAAGTGGGTTATCGTTCAATTGTATCGCTATTTAGCGATGCAAGGTTTTTAAAAACTTTGCGAGAATGAGTTAATGAGAGTTTAAGGGTTTAGCGATCGCTGCACTTTTTTCAATTCTCCCTATTAAGGTTTTGAGAATGTTCTGCGATCGCTTTTGAAATCATTGGCTCGAAGGAATTTTTTCTATTATGACAAGACTTGCAGTTTTTTGCTATTTTTGTAGGGATTAAAAATGCGATCGCACTATTCAGAAATAAGCATCGCAAGGTTTTTAAAAACTTTGAAAGTTGATTAGCGATCGATCTTCTGTAATGCTTTTTCTTTTTCTTCTTGAATCCATGCGTCATCGGGAGCTATTTCTAATGCTCGATTGAAGTCTTCTAATGCTTTATCATAGTGTCCCATGAGACGGTAGACATGACCACGATCAACCAATGTCCTAAAGCCTTTTTTATTATCTTTGAGAGTATTATTAGCAACTTCGATAGCACGCTCAAAATCTGCACGTTCATCTTCAGTACGTCCCATCAAGCGGTGAGTTAAACCACGTTGAGCGATTGCCCAAATATAGTTTTCATCGAGTTCAATTGCTCGATCAAAGTTAGTTAATGCTTTTTTATAGTTTCTTCTCACCCGATAGATTTCTCCTCGTTCAGCGATCGCCCAATCAAGATCTTCATTCAGTTCTAGTGCATGATTTAAGTCAGTTAATGCTTCCTCATAATACTCCATATTCCGATAGATTTGTCCTCGACTGGCAATTACCCAATCAAGATTTTCATTCAGTTCTAGTACACGATTGAAGTCCGTCAGTGCTTTCTTATAGCGACCTATCAATCGATAGGTTTCCCCTCGATTAGCAATTGCAAAAACATCATTTTTATCGAGTTCAATTGCTCGATTGAAGTCAGTCATGGCTTCCTCATAGTATCCCATTTTTGCATAGGTTACTCCTCGATTAACTATTGCCCAAGCATAGTTTTTATTTGGTTCTAGTACACGGTTGAAATCCATTAAGGCTTCTCCATAACGTTCCATTTTTACATAGGTTACTCCTCGATTAATCAGCGCCCAAGTATCATCTTTATTGAGTTCAAGTGCTTTATTAAGATTAATTAAAGCCTCCTCATAACGATCCAGCATTCTGTAGGTTACCCCACGAGTAGCAAGGGAAAAATAATGATTTTTGTCGAGTTCAATTGCTTTATTAAGGTCAGTTAAAGCCTCTTCATAACGAGACATCTGGCGATAGGTTTCCCCTCGATTAGCAATTAAAAAAACATCATTTTCATC
The DNA here is from genome assembly GCF_059821285.1 of Spirulina sp. LEGE 11439. Classification (NCBI taxonomy): domain Bacteria; kingdom Bacillati; phylum Cyanobacteriota; class Cyanophyceae; order Spirulinales; family Spirulinaceae; genus Spirulina; species Spirulina sp. LEGE 11439. The sequence continues at coordinate 58,203 of NZ_JCAMRX010000017.1, read as the reverse complement.
GAGTTCAATTGCTCGATTGAAATCTCTTAATGCTTCCTCATAGCGTTCTATCTGCCGATAGGTTAATCCTCGATGACCGAGCGCCCAAGTATCATTTTTATCTAATTCAATTGTGCGATTCAAGTCAGTCAAAGCCTCTATTTCACGTCCCATCTCTCTATAAGTTGCTCCGCGACTAGCGATCGCCCAATTATCATCTTTATTCAGTTCAATAGCTCGATTGAGGTCAGTTAAAGCTTCTTCATAGCGTTTCATCATACGATAAGTTTCCCCTCGACGAGCAAGTGTCCAAACATCGTCTTCATTGAGTTTAATTGCACGAGTAAAATCATTAATTGCTGCTATCCAATCTCCTTTATAGCGATGAGTATTACCACGAGCATTATAAAGAATTGGATCTTGTGGATTTAGTTCGATCTCATGAGTGTAATAGGCAATTACGCGATTGAAATCTGCGATCGCTTGCTTTTCCTTTCTTTGTTTTCTATGAAGAATACCACGGGTTATATAGGCTTCTGGAAATTCATTTCTAAGTGTCAAAGCAGTATTTAGAGATTCGATGGCTTCTGAATACTCTTTTTTGAACAGTAAAGAGAATCCTCGATAATGAAAGGTATCTGCATCTCGATCGAGACTCTGGAGTAGTAAAACACTAGACTCATAAATCGTTTCAGCATCCCGATCGCTCAAGCCAAAACCCGTAGAAATATATAGACCAATATCCCGAGATCCTAACTCTTGAGACATTTTAAACCACCCGATAGTGTTGCCTTTACTCAAATTAATCGACTGAGTAGAATTTCCTGCGATCCAAATCTCAATCAAGCTATTAAGCGTTGCTTTTAAATTCTCTACGGCATCTTTTGGCTCTATTCGTAAGGAAGCATTATACGATTCAATTGCTGCAATGAATTTCCCAGAATTAGCAAGCGCATAGCCTCGATTTATCAAAGCTAAATGGTAGTTAGAATTGAGTTCAATAGCTCTGTTATAAGCAGCAATTGCAGAATCCCATTTAGGAGAATCAAAAGCAGCTAAGGCATTGCCTCGTCCAAAATGAGCAATGAAATTATCGGATTCTAATTCAATAGCGCGGTTAAAATCTTTTAGAGCAAGCTCGATATTTCCAGCTTGAATTTGAAATTCTCCACGAACAATCAATGCCGCAGTATTTTCAGGATTCTTCTCCAAAATTTGAGAAAGCTGAGAAATTGCTTCATCGCGTTTCCCTTGAGCAAAGAGAGACACAGCAGAAGTTATGGGAAATGTATCATCAAGATTGCGGCGTTGTTTATCTGCTTCAGTTGTAATTATTGCTACTTTTTGTTTCGTTTTCGCTAGTTCTTGCCACACATTCATAAAGGCGACCGTTGTGACAACCATTACCAATACCGCGATCGCTGTACTTGCCCCCAATAACCAAGTAGCCTTCTTCCGAGCAGCCACCAAAACTACCTTTTCTTCTTTTTCAAGTCGTCGCTCAAATTCCAAGCTCGCATCAAGAAAACGTCGATCGCTATCCCCCAAACTTTTCCCCTTTGCCCACTTCTCTGCATCTCGCAATGCTTGTCCGCGCAGCAAAAACGAGTCATTTTGCTCATTTTCTGCCAACCAAGCCCCGATCGCTTCCCCATAAAAAGCCGGGCGCAAATCTGCCAAAGCGCGATCGCACCACGAGAGATCGAACACCTCTGCATAGATAGGATTGTACGCTTGCAATCGACCCTCGCGCCTCACCACCAAACCCGTTAGCCGCAGTTGCAATTGTTCGTGACTCTCATCTGCCTCAACTTCACCAGCCTCTAAAATCCTTCGGTATAAGCTCAATAAACGCCCTTGTAGTTTTTTATCGCTTCTTAACAGGCGATCGCGGATCGTTTGTAAATGAGGAGGCAGATCCCGCGTCTCCCAATTGGTAATAATTTGCGTCCTCACCACCTCCTCAACCGATCGCAACTCAGCCAACCCTTGCACCACCAAACTCAAAACGCGCTGAGTTAAAAACGGCTGTCCGTTTGTCCAGTGCAACACCTCCTCTAATATCTCCTGTGGCTGCTCCACGCGCCCCGCTAACCCCTGTAGTAAAGGCATCGCCTCCTCTGGCTGAAATCCATCCATCTCCACCGGATAGCCAATATTAAACGCCGAACTTTCCTTGTTAACAATCAAATCACTGGGAGTTGCGACCCCTAAAAAAGCAAACGTCAAGCGCTTGTATTTCGGTTCTTCTGCCCGTTGTTCGTGAAAATTGCGAATCAGTCCAAAAAAACCATCTGTATCAAATTTGAGACTGAGAAGATTATCGATTTCTTCGACAAAAATTACAATCGGCTGCGAAAGTTCCACCAAAAGAATGCGATCGATGAAATAATAAAAACGCTCTACCGCCGAAATAGACTGAGAATCGAGGTCTTTCCACCAATCGGAAAAAGCGATCGCGCCAGATAACCCCAAATCCTCAATTAACCGCTTGATCGTCCCCGCATACCACTGATCCTCCCGCAACGTCGTCCCGCGAGTCTGAGGATCGATGACTGCACAAGCAACCTCCGCATCTGACAACTTTTGCATTGTCCGCACTCGCAAACTCGACTTCCCCATCTGTCGCGAATTAAAGACAAAACAATATTCCCCTGCCAAAAGACGAGCAAATAATTCGCGATCGCACTGTCGTTCCACATAAGCGGGATAATTGGCGGCTAAACTCCCCCCAACTTGGTAATTAAATTGCGGATCGAACTGTACGTTCATTTAGCCTCCAAGCGATCGCGAAAATACTGACGATAAAGCAAACAACGAGGATAGACATTATTATCTACTCGCAAGATCAACCCCATACTATCCAGTTTAAATGCTTCCTCCGAACCCAATCGTACCGGAGTTTCTGAAGTAACAATCCTTCGCACTGCGTCCCCAAGTGCGGTGATATTTTCTAAAACATTAAGATGTCTCAATAAATGATCGCGATAAATCCCCGCTTCTGTCGCTGCTGTTTGCAAAAATTCAATTAAAGACAAATCCCCGGCGGCAATATGGTACAGTGCCAGCCGCACGAGGTAAGGATGACCGCCAATTAATGCCCTCATTTGCTCGATCTGAGAACTCGTCCACGTCAACCCATGCCGTTTGACCAGTTCTTCCATTTGGGTTGCGGTAAACTCTCCTAAAACAATCGGCAATCCAACATTAAAAGGGGATTGGTTGATATCTTTCTGCAAATACGGTTCTTGAGAATGAACGATGATGAGGCGCAAATTTTCCCAAGGTGAATTGCTGCGAGATCGCTCGTGCCAACCTCGTAACAAGCCACAGAAATCCGTCTCGATATCCCTATATTTAAAGATGCGATCGAAATTATCGATCGCTAACACCAACGGGCGATTGTCCCCTGATAATAAGTATTTTTCAAAATAATCAGTTGCGTTATCATTACCCCCAAAAATATCATCCCAATAGTCTTCAACTTTGACGCGAACCCCCAAAGGTTTCCCCACTGACGCGCAAAACCACTGCATAAACTTGTCCAGATCGTGAAAAATACTTTTATTGGTTTGGCCGAGATCGATCGCCACCGTGCGATAGTCCAGTTGTAAACCACGTGCCAACACTCTCGATGCTAAAGAAGATTTGCCCATATTGCGGGGGGACTTAATCCGAATTAACGATCCCGGCTTTTGGATTTCTGCATGACACCGCTCTTCGTAGGATGAGGCAATATAAAACTCAGAATCAATTCTGACTTGTCCTTCCGGGAATTCTAAACTACTGGGCAGGATTTTCTTGCCCTTCAAGGCTTTTTGCTCGAGCAAATGCGATCGCCGCTTCAAAATCGGAATATGATGCTCGTTCAACCCAGCTAAATTAATGCGATTCGCACCAAATTTACAAGCAAATTCAAAACTTTCCCCTGCCCCGATCGCATCATAAAACCCCGCCGCAAACTCCCGTGCAGAGCGATCGCCGATCTCGTCATTCATTCCCACCACATAGTCAATATGGGCAGCGATCGCCTTCGCTTGTACCTCAGAATAACAAGCATTCAACACCACGCATTCCACCGTATCGGCAAACAACTCGAATAAACCCGCGATCGCTTCCGTACTCACTAATTGAACTTCCCCATTTTCATCCTCTAGGGCTAATCCTCTCTCTCCTACACCATGCCCGGAAAAATGTACGATATCGGGTTTCAATGCCAAAATTTCTCGTTGTACGTCACTATAACCCACGGCCAACTTTGGGACTAGCTCAAAGCGATCGCGCAATTGCGATAGTTTTAAAGCCTTATCAATCCCCCGCACTTCCCGATCTAAATGCAGATCGTTTTTGGGATTGGCCGCTAGAATGAGAATCTTTTTCACGAGCAAGACGATACATTTGCGAGTCTGGAGCGATCGTATTTTAAACCAACAACCAATAACCAACAACACAAACTAAAAGAGAGGTCTGCGATCGCGACCTCCCTCCATCTATTAAGGTATATCTACCAAATTTAGAGTAAACCAGTATTTGTACCTTGCTTACCCGTGGCTAATTCAACCTTGACAATTTTACCGCCCATTTTCATAATCCGTTGTTGCTCGCGAAACCAGTTCTCAAAGGGAACGAGCTTGGTGAAATAGGTGTTTTGTAGTTCGCGTTGAGTGCGAGTGCGCGTCAAAGAAGGCACGCAAGCAGTAACTTTGAACAGTCTCATGGATTTATCGCTCCTGAACTTAGTATTGATGCTCTCGAAAAACTCAAAGTTCTTAAAAAGCTAAAAAAAGGTTAATTTGCTATAAGTTTTTGCTTTAGCCGTATTCCACAGCATAGCTTTATCTACATGACAAAGCTCGGGAGTCAACATACCAATATTAGAAAGTTAAAACCTACCTCGAGCCAGTAAGATAAGCCTTTGACCCACTAACACTCGATCGCTGACTACCCGAACCTATTTTCAAAGAATTCGAGTTGATTCGGTGTCAATTCGATTCTTGCCTTTAGCTCAAGCCAGAGCAGATGTAATCGAAGTAAACGCCCATTTCTTTGCCGGCATCAACACCAACTAAACTAGCCGTAACTTCTTTCATGGCTTGGATGGCTTGAACCGTCGCGCCAACAGGAACGCCTAAAGAATTATAGGTTTCTTTTAAACCATTGAGAACCCGCTCGTCTAAGATAGAGGGATCGCCAGCCAGCATTGCGTAGGTTGCATAGCGCAAGTAGTAGTCCAAGTCGCGGATGCAAGCAGCATAACGACGAGTGGTGTACATATTGCCACCGGGACGGGTGATATCAGAATACAACAGAGCTTTTGCAACGGCATCTCTGACGATCGCAGCAGCATTGGCGCTGATGGCGCTAGCGGCGCGAACCCGCAGGGCTCCGCTTTGGAAATAGCCCTTGAGCTTGTCCATTGCAGAAGAATCAAGGTATTTCCCTTGAACGTCGGCAGAATTAATAACAGCAGTAATTGCGTCTTGCATTTTTGATTTCCTTATTTGAGCTAATCTTTAGCTGATCTTTATCGATTGCGAGCCGCCAAAGCGGAATCTCGAACAAAGGGAGGCGCTACTCGCCTAGCCCATCGCGCTAGCAACGTAATCGAAGTAGGTCGAGGCTTCGGAAGCATCTTCGCCAGAGAGTAAGGTGCTGGCAACGTCTTTCATTAAGCCAACGCTTTTGGCAACTGCACCAATGTCAGTTCCCAAGGACTTGTACATTTCAGCAACGCCAACCAAACCGATTTCTTCGATGGGGGTAACATCGCCGGCGACAACACCGTAAACGATCAGGCGTAAGTAATAGTCCATATCCCGCAAGCAAGTTGCAGTCATTTCGTCTCCGTAAGCATTTCCACCGGGGGAAACTACATCGGGACGCATTTGGAATAAGCGATCGCCTGCTTCTTTGACGATGCGTTCGCGCGATTCGGTCAAAACTTGAGCGATCCGCAAACGACTTTCGCCACTGGTGACAAAGGCTTTAATACGATCTAGTTCGCCGGGGCTGAGGTAACGTGCCTCAGCGTCAGCATTCACGATGGATTTCGTGACGATACTCATCTATGGATTCCTCCAACAAAAAAAATCTGACTGAATGCGATCGCGCTCTGGCATTTTCATCCCATAATTGGCAGTTCTGATGCGATCGAGCATCGCCCCAGTCAGCAACCTTCCGCAATTATTGTGAGGCATTGCGATCGCCTTATGCCTCGATTCTTAATATTTTGTAATGTTTTTCCTCATTTTGCAGGCTGAAAGGTGCGATCGCGAGAAAAAATCGCCCCTATTTCCTTCCAGAGGGAAAACTCTTCCGAAAAATTTCGCAATTTCCCCCCATAAAAAGCGATCGTCTTTCCACAGACCTAGCTAAAATAGCAGTTAAGTTAAGCGAAAGGTGCAACAAGTCTGGATGAACTTCGAACAGGATAAACAACAATGCCTCGAGAAGCTCGAGTGGGCGATGAGTCAACTACAAGTCAATGTTGGCCAACAAGAACTCGAGCGGATTAGTGCGTTAATCGTCCAAACGATGACCGGAACGTGGCGCTACTTCCACACGCCAGACCACATTTTTGAGGTCGGGGGTTCTGCCAATGCCATTGAAGTCCTTGCGGCTTTATTTCACGATTTGGTTTATGTCCAAGTCGATCAGAGTGTTAATTTCAATTTAACCTTCTACATTTCACCGTTTATTCAAGAAATTAAAGAACATCTGTACATTCGCGAAGAAGAAGATCTGCCCGATAGTCGGATGTTCGATTTGGTCATGGGGACTTTTGGATTTAAACCCGGGCAGCAGCTTTCTCCTTTTGCCGGACAAAATGAATTTCTGAGTGCTTTAGTTTGCGCTTTAGTTTTAAATCCTCTGTTGGATGACGGGCTACTTTTACAAATTATGACTTGCATTGAAGCCACAATTCCCTTTCGTCCGGAAAAAGAGGGATTGCACGCAGCAGAATATCTCTATCTTCGCATTCAAGAAACGAATGAAAGGCTTGCCATCGGTTTGAGTGAAGAGGAACTCATCGAGTCAGTACAACGCTCTGTGAGAATGGCTAATCGAGATGTGGGCAGTTTTGCCAATCCCAGTTCCGCTCGTTTTCTCGATAATACTTGGAGTTTGCTCCCAGAAACCAATCACAATCTCAAAAATTCGAGTTCTTATACCGTCAATGAATATCGGGTTGCTTTGCAAAAAATGGAAGGTTTTATGAACTTTCTCAAACCCGATTTAGTCTTTCAGCAGTTCAAAGGCGAACCCGACGATCGAGAATTTCACAATAAACTCGATCGCGCCGATCGCAATATTAAAATCGCTCGGCTTTATCTGGGCAGCAAGCTCTTTACTATGGCGTTGTTAGAAGCCCTCTCTCGTCGCTTTGGACGCAATATTCCCCTTTCAACCATCATGGGAGAACTCAATCCCCTCGGATTATCGATTGAAAAACTTGAAGATTTTCTCCCCGATGTTGCCAATCATCACCCGCTTAATAATGAGTTGGATAGAGAAGTATTCGATTTACTCTCGAAAGGGCGTTTTAGCGATTCTCCTTACGATATTAAGAATTCTCCCTTAACAACATTAATCGTGAAAATTATCGGGCTGGATAGAATTCGCGCATTATTGGGTCGGTCTAAGGCGTTTTTTAAGGATGAAATTACTGGGGAAGATTTTCTCAAAGATTGCGATCCCGCAGTGGTCGAAATTATTACCGATAGCCTCGCTAAGCTATTTGACAGTCGTAAAGCGGCTTTATTGGCTCCAGTTACTTTTTGATAAAAGAGCCTCATGTTCTCTGGGAATTGCCACCGTTTGTCCGGTTTCTGCGGATTGGCGGATGGTATCGGCGACAATGAGGGCATAATGACTGGATGCAGGGGAAGTGTAGAGAGGTTTGCTTTGGAGTAAACCATCTAAGGCCAATGCTGTATCGCGGGCGAATAATCCCCGACGACTGCCAATGGCAATAGGTATAATTTCTTTGCCTCTAATCAGTTCCCCTTTGTCGGTGGCAAAAATTAAGGTTCCTTGACTGCCGTGCAGTTCAAAGGTACGAGTTGATTGCCAAAAGCGATCGCCTTTGCCGTAAACGAGATCGGCAATTAATCCGTTGGCAAAACATAATTGTGCTTTACACAAACAGGCGGTGTAATAAGGATCGGCCTCGGACGAATACCAATATCGCGATCGCCCGCTAACGGATTCCACAACCCCAAAAAGATCGGTAAAGCGATGAATGCGAGCAAGGGCTGCACTGAAGGGAAACCCAAATAAATCTTGACGATAAGACCAAGATGCAGGGGCGGGATGTTTGGCTTTGAGGGTGATATAGCGAGCATAGTTCACCTCGCCAATTTGCGGAAGATATTGCCGTAGGGTTTGATGCAATCCTCCCAATATTTCGATATGTTCGACGTGGAGGAATTTTTGACGCGATCGCGCAAGTTCGATAATCACCTGCGCTTCTTGGGGATCGAGGGAAAGGGGATATTCGCAAATGACGTGCTTGTTGGCTTTGAGGGCGGCTTTCGCGATCGCGCCATGTTCTCGGTTAATCGTGGAAATAATAATCAGATCGATATCGCCATCGCCAACGAGGTCTTGCCAAGATTCTCGTCCTTTTGCACCGCAGCGATCGCATAAAACATCTCGACTTTCGCTATTGCGTCCGGCGATCGCGACGAGTTGAGCGCGATCGCTTTCTTGTTGCAATGCTTCTACTCGTTTCTGGGCAGCATACCCTGTCCCCACCAACCCCACTTTTATCGGTCTCTTGAACTGATTCATCATTGTTTTACTTTTTCTTTATCTATTGTAACTGTTCTTAATAATAAGAAATTCTTATTTATAAAACAAGGGGATATGATGGGCGATCGGTCTCTATCCCAAGACAGATAAACTCCTATGTATTCTGGCTTACCGAAATTTATCTATCTTTATTTTCTGGAAATACTGCCAACAAATTAAAAATAAGTATTATTTATATTAAATTTCATTCGCACTCTCATTTCTAATGCAGCCCAAACATCAGAACCTTTTCCCGTAGTATCGAAAATGAAAGTAAATATTCACAAGCCAACAGGCTGCTATCCAAACTATAGAGGAGTTCAAATCATGGCAGATTACAAAGTTACTTTAGTTACCCCCGATGGCGAGCAAGTTATCACGGTTCCCGAAGATGAAATCATCCTTGATATTGCCGAAGAACAAGGTTATGACCTCCCCTATTCCTGCCGGGCTGGTGCTTGTTCGACTTGTGCGGGTAAGCTCGTAGAAGGTACAATCGACCAATCCGAGCAATCTTTCTTGGATGATGAGCAAATCGAAAACGGTTTTGTTTTGACTTGTGTGGCTAAGCCCACCTCGGACTGCAAAATTGAAACTCACCAAGAAGAAGCGATTTACTAGATTTCCGAGTCTAGATTGCGATCGCAATCTAGACTCTCACTTCAAAACCACTATCGATCGACAGATCGATAGTGGTTTTTACTAGGCAATTATTATATGGAATCAGAATTATGCAAATTTGCAAAAATATCTTGGCAAAATTCAGAATTCGTGGGAACGGGACTGACGGGGCTCGAACCCGCAACTTCCGCCGTGACAGGGCGGTGCTCTAACCAATTGAACTACAGTCCCATTTTTACTCTTAATGATTTCTTCATCAATACTGATGAGGAAGTATTTTTTGAGACAAGATCTACTATAACTAAATCTGGTCTCTTTTGTCAATGATTTCAGGGGATTTTATTTTTTGCAGTCTAAGGCGCGAGCTAAGATTGCCAAAAGGAAAAGCCTATTGAGAATTCTCTAACTGAGTTTACGAGTGGATTGGGGTCGCAGAGCAATATCTTTAAATCGCAAAAGGAGGAACAAGCTCAATAGCGTCACCGACCAATGGGCGATCGCAAATCCCCAAATCAAGCAAACCACCGCCGTTGTGGCTGTGAGAACGCGGTAAACATCTTGAGACAAACGCTGATAGAGAAGCAAATTGCCGAGGGCAAAAACTAGCAAGAGGAGGGGAAAGACAGGCATCATGGTTACAGGTTGTGGATTGTGGCAGAACAGGTCAGGATTCAAATGAAGTCGTTAAATCGAAATAGCCTTCATTTGCGAAGGCTCAAACCACTTTCAGTTTAACATTGCCCCTTTCCAGCTTTTAGGAACGTAACTTCAGATGCTTGCGATCGTGATATTTCTTCGTATAACTTTAGTTGTACGGAATTTTGTGTAAGTATAGACTCATTTTTTACAACTAATTCTTAAGAAGAAGATTGACTTAGCCAAAACTGTTCAAACCATATTTTGAGATGATAGGTTGCTCGGCAGTCGTCTTCATTGTAGCGGAGAATTGTTTCTAATAAAGAGCGATCGCCTTCCTTTAACCAATTGTCATACAAACAAACCGCGCCATCGCCCGCAATATGACTATCTCGCCATGTAAATCCCAACCAATTGGCCAAGGATTTGAGAGAATAACTTTCAACGGGTAAGGTGGTCGTATCTGTTACCCAGTGATGCAGATCGACAAAGCGAGAGAGAATATCTTTGAGTGGAAAAGGTGTATTTTTGTATAATTTTGCCAATCGCTTCACGGTATCTACTTCGTATTCAGAAAAATGGAAAATGGGTGCATGGGGATAACGGGTAATAAGAGCGAGAAACTGCTGCCAAATCAATCCTTCTTCTTCCGGTGTTTCTGCGAGAAATCCATAAAATTTCTCGGTTTTAGTTTGATGATTAATGCAAAGAATGCCAAATAAATAATCAACATTGCGATCGGGTTCGGCTTCAAGATCAAAATAAAGTTCAATTTCGGCGGTTGGGAAGGTTCGTTGAGATGAACGAGGAGAGAGGGGACGCAAAAAGGGACGATTTTCGAGGAGCGATCGCGCTTGTTGTCGGAGTTGGCTGGCGATCGCCGAGTCGAGAAGGTCTGTATCGATGAAGGGGTCGAGAGCAGCGAGAGCTTCTAAGGTATTAATGTTGAGAGTTTGTAGGGCTTCGTAGCGGCTGGGGGTGACACCTGGAACGAGAGAGAGGTGATTTTGAGCGCGGGCGATCTCGCGACAATAGTGAGTCCAATGGCATAAACTACAGCGCTGACGGGAAATAAAGACCTCGGGTTCAGCACGATCGCCGAGCATTTGCTGGCAAGTTTGCAGAACTTCCATCATACGAGGAATCCAACTATCGAGATCGACGAAATATTGCTTTTTCCCTCGTAAAATCAAACCAGCATAGGGAGGTAATGTTCCTTGCACGCGAGTGAGAAGATAGGCATGAAAGGCAGCGATCGTTTTATATTCGGGTTTGGGACGCTTGCCCAATTTGACATTCACCGGAACATAACACCAATTGCCCCAGATTGATGTACCGGGATGCTTGATTAAAAATGTCGGCTTGGCAAAATAAGTAAAAGAAGATGCCTGCCCAGATTGTTGGTTAATATCTTCTAGATTCTGGGGGTCTAGGTAATCGCTTTCCAGCAACAAGACCCCACGATAAATCATTTCTACTCCCGTTGCCATCAAGATTCGCGTTTTTTCGAATCCTTCTTGCCAGTTTCCTTTGCTAAATTGGGGCTGTGTATAAACTTCTCCAGCCAAAATTTCTTTGATTTGCTGTCGATTTTCGTCTCGCAGTTTGAGGAGAAAATCTCGGTCGGGTTCTTTGTGGGCGCGATCGCCGCAAACATTCAAAAAGGTGCGTCGCTGACAGCGTTTGTAATCTAAGAGAAGATCGTCGCTCAAGAACATGAACTAGAAAAATTAGGAATTGGCAATTATCAACAACTCATTAATATTATCGGTGAAAGCGGGCGATCGCGGAAATTGAAAGTGCCTGTTATTCTTCTAAAGAAAATATAAAGTTTTACTAAGTTTTCGGAGTTTCCAGAATTTTTCCTGGGCATCTTCTGAAAAGTCTATCTATAATTAAGGAGGTAACTTAAATCTGCAAACGGCGAACGGTGTTAATAACTAACAACTGTTAAACATTCAAATATCAAGCCATGCAATTAAAAAGCATCAAAAATCCCCTTCGCAGGTCAATTGGGGCAAGATTGTTTATGTATGTTTTAGTCGGTGCGTTGATTGGCTTGGGCAGTATGTCCTACTTTTTCTATCGAGCGCTAGAAAAACGAGCGATCGAAGAAATTCAAGGAAATTTAAGTACGCAGACCAAATCCATTGAAGGACAACTCTTGCAGACCGAGCAATTAATGCTAAGTTTGGTAGCTAATGTTAAAGCACTAAATCAATTGGGAATACAAGATTATGAAACCTACAAGCAGTTAGTATTTGAGCTTTTTGAATATCGCACACCTCTAACAACTGCTCTAGGTTTTGGCCAAACGCCTTATAGAATTTTACCCGATCGAGAAACCTATTGGTATTACTTTGCTCTCGATCTTGGTCATCCCGAACAAGTAGGTTCTTCTTTATCCGATCCTTATGGACATATTCGTTACGTTAATGTGTGTTCAGAAGCGGTTAACCTTGACTGTCTCGATCAAGAATATAGCAAGTTACCCATCGCCGCAGGAAAAGAAATTTGGTTGGAACCTTATCATTGGTATGGTATTACCTTTACAACATCGACAGCTCCTATTCTTAACGAACAGAATGAGTTATTAGGAATAGTTGGGTTAGATGTCGATATTACCAGAATTATCCAGCAAGTTAGCACTCCCACAATCGCAGGAAAGGGATACTTTGCTATTTTAACTGAACGCGGTAATTTATTAGCATATCCTCCCGATCCAGAAAAAGCAAAAAAATTGTCAACTTACCAAGATATCCCTCATCTCAAAACAGTGTGGGAGCAAATTGAAGATAAAGAATCTGGATTTATTCAAGCTGAGGGAAGTTTTTGGGCATATCGAAAACTTGAAGGTACAAACTGGATGATGCTTGCATCTGTTCCCCAGTGGGTAATTTTAAGACCTGTTTTAATTATTACATTGGGAACGGCTTTAGGTGCAGGTTTTGTTCTCGCCTTGATGGTTAGTTTATTTGTGCAAAAACTCAATTCCCGCTTGCAACCAATTTTAGATGGATGCCATCAAATAGCTGATGACGATCGCCAGCGATCGCAATATCTAGAAACAGATCAAAGGCAAGAATTAACTGAAGAAAATTTGCGATCGCTGAATTTAGAAAATAAAGATGAATTAGAAGTTCTCGAACTTTCTTTCAATCGCATGACCAAGCAACTGAAAGCCTCCTTTGAAAACCTTGAAATCAGAGTTAAAGAAAGAACCTTAGAACTAGAAAAAGCAAAAGAAATTGCCGATACTGCCAACCAAGCTAAAAGCGAGTTTTTAGCCAATATGAGCCACGAACTGAGAACACCGCTCAATGGCATTTTAGGCTACAGCCAAATTTTGCAGCGTGTTGCTTATTTAAAAGAAAAAGAAAAACACGGACTAGATATTATTTATCAATGTGGGACTCATCTCTTAACGCTCATTAATGATGTTCTTGATATTTCTAAAATTGAAGCGAGAAAACTCGAACTCTATGCTAAAGATTTTCATTTTCCTGCTTTCATGCAAAGCATAATTGAAATTTTTAGTCTTAGAGCAGAAAAGAAAGGAATACAGTTTATTTATCAACCTCCTCAGAATTTACCAGCCGGAATTCATGCTGACGAAAAGCGGCTACGCCAAGTATTAATTAATCTCGTCGGAAATGCTGTTAAATTTACCGATAAAGGCAGCGTCACTCTCGATATTCATATTGCATCTATAGCATTATCTCAATTGCGGCTGCATTTTTTCATCCAAGATACGGGAGTGGGAATGAGTGACAAACAACTGCAAAAAATTTTTCAACCTTTTGAGCAAGTAGGAGAAGATAAAAAGCGAACGGAAGGGACGGGATTAGGTTTGTCGATTAGTAAAAAAATTGTCGAAATGATGGGAGGTGAGATATCTGTTCGCAGTCAATTGGGTGTCGGGAGCATCTTTGAATTTTCGATTACCTGTTCTCAAGCAGAAGATTGGTGTATTTCAAATATACACAGCGATCGCCGAATAATTACCGGATATCAAGGCAAAAATCAGAAAATTCTCATCGTAGACGATCGCTGGGAAAATCGCTCGGTGATTGCCAATTTGCTACAGCCCATTGGATTTGATATTATAGAAGCAGAGAATGGTCAAAAAGGAATCGAACAAGCCGAATTACAAGCACCCAATCTGATCGTTATCGATCTTAAAATGCCTGTTATGGATGGTTGGGAATTCTTGCAAGAAATGCGGAAAAAAGAAAAATTCAAAAATACACCCATTGTGGTTTCCTCAGCTAGTGTTTTTGAAGAGGATCGTTATAAAAGTTTGGATGCAGGCGGAAGTGATTTTCTTGCCAAACCCGTAGAGTCAGAAAAATTATATCAGGTTATCGAGAAATATTTACAGTTAGAATGGACTTATCAAGACGATAGCCAAGAAATATCAACAGCAAAAGTGTCAGAAGTTAGAGAATTAATCTTGCCACCAGAGATAATATTAGTTAAACTAAAAGAGTATGTCAAAGGAGGAAAAATGAGCGGTATAAAAGCTGAGTTAAAAAACCTCAAAAAATATTACCCAGAATACGAACAGTTTTTTGAAGAAATGGAAGAGGTAACCCAGAGTTTTAATGTCAAAAAAATTCGCCAGTTTTGGCAAAAAACAATGAAAATAATTGAAGATTAGTCGTTGCTTTTTTGGTCAAAAAAGTTTTAGATGAAATCTGGGGGATTTTTTCTATACCTTGACTTTTTGTTTGTTGATATTTAAAAATATCTTCTATTTTTGGCAACATTTACGATGTGTGTTGATGTTGTATTTGCAGATAAATTATAATATATTTAGGAGTGATAAATGTTAGAAAACATTGAAGCTGGAAAAATTTGTATTATTGATGATAATCCTACCAATCTAGAGGTTTTGTATGGTGCATTAGATGGGTATGGGTACGAAATTTTTTTAGAGATGGATGGGGAAAGTGGTATCGAACAAATTACACAAAATATTCCCGATCTCATTTTGCTTGATATTATGATGCCGGGGATTGATGGTTTTGAAACCTATCGTCGTTTACAACAAAATTTAGAGACTCGAGAAATTCCTGTTATTTTTATAACAGCACTATCCGACCTTGAAAATAAAGTCAAAGGATTTCAATTAGGCGCGATTGATTATATTACTAAACCTTTTCAAAAAGAAGAAGTGGTTGCTCGCGTACAAATGCACTTAGGTTTACGACAAATGAGCGTAAAATTAGCAGAAAATAATCAGGAACTCGATCGCAAAAATCAGGAGCTTTCTCAATCTCTGCAAGACTTAAAGGCCGCACAATTGCAGTTAGTCCAAACTGAAAAAATGTCAAGTTTGGGGCGCTTGGTTGCCGGAGTCGCTCATGAGATTAATAATCCTGCTACTTTTATTTACGGTAATCTCACGCATTTGGAAAATTATGTTACAGAAATTGTTGAATTTCTCGATTCTTATCAACAAGATCATCCGAATTCTGAAGATATTGCAGAAGAATTTAATATTCCTTTTTTGGTCGCAGATTTACCAAAATTAACCAATTCCATGAAATTTGGAGTCAAGCGCATTCGTCAAATTGTGACAAGTTTACGGAATTTTTCGCGGCTGGATGAATCCGAATTCAAATCTGTTAATATTCACGAAGGAATTGATAGCACTCTCGTCCTTTTAGATTATCGCTTAAAAGCAACACAAAAACGTCCCGAAATTGAAGTGATTACCAACTACGATTGCCTTCCCGAAATAGAATGTTATGCGGGACAACTCAATCAAGTTTTTGTTAATCTTGTCAACAATGCGATCGATGCCTTAAACGCAAAATCTTGCGATTGCCCTCAAATTACCATTACTACCCAAGCGATCGCTGGCGATCTCATTCGTATCAGTATTCAAGATAATGGTATTGGCATGAATGAGGAGGTGAAAAAGAACATTTTCGATCCCTTTTTTACCACTAAACCTATTGGACAAGGAACGGGATTGGGATTGTCCATTAGCTATAAAATTATTACAGAGGGACATTCCGGACGTTTATACAGCTTATCGCAACTGGGAGAAGGGACAACATTTATACTTGAAATCCCCTTGCGAGCAAATCCTTCTTTTTGTGAAATCAATTATCTTTCCGCCCTCGCTGAATCCAGAAATTGATTTTTATTTTTGTGAAATCTCAAGAGAGGAGAAAATTTACAATTCACTTTTTCTTCTATCTCTGTGCATACACTGATTTTTAGACTTTTTCCTCATTGTTTTTACTGAAATTTATCGGCAATATTTTAAAATTCTGATAAAGTTCCTAAATTTTATAGACTTTTTACGGATTCCACTTATAGTATAAATTTGAGCAAATCTTAAATAAGGTAATGCGATCGCGATTAAAGCGTCCACAGAGAAAACCTTGACGCGGTAAGTTTGAGGCTTTCATCGCCAGAATTCAGGTGAGTGCGATCGCATTTTTATGATACAAATCCATCTAATTGAGGAAGGCAGAGATGAAGTCGAGTCTAACGCGCGGAACAATTTTGATTGTTGACGATAATCCTACCAACCTTGAAGTTTTATACGGGACTTTAGACGGAAATGGATATGAAATTTTTGTCGAAATGGATGGAAAAGCAGGAATTGAACAAGTTCTCAAAAATCCCCCCGATTTGATTCTCTTGGATATTATGATGCCGGGTATTGATGGTTTTGAAACTTGTCGGCTTTTGAAAACTAATCCAAAAACACGAGATATTCCTGTTATTTTTATTACAGCGCTATTTGAAACTGAGAATAAAGTCAAAGGATTGCAACTGGGCGCTATTGATTATATTACCAAACCCTTTCAAAAAGAAGAGGTTCTTGCTCGCATTCAAATGCAAATGCAATTGCATCAGATGAGTCGAGAATTAGAATCGAAAAATGATAAATTGGAAAGAAAAACTACAGAACTGGCTCATTCCTTAGAAGAACTTCGCAATACTCAATTACACTTAATTCAATCAGAAAAAATGTCCGGTCTCGGTCAGTTAGTAGCGGGTGTGGCGCATGAAATTAATAATCCAGCAAACTTTATTTATGGAAATCTCGTTCATTGTGAAGAGTATATTACAGAGCTTTTAACATTGCTTGAAGTTTACCAAGATTGCTATCCTCATCCTGATGAAAAAGTTGCTTATTTATACGAACAATTAGATATTGATTTTCTCGTAGAAGATTTACCCAAAATGATGCTTTCCATGAAATTAGGAGTCAAGCGTATTCGTCAAATTGTGATGAGTTTGCGAAACTTTTCCCACTTGGATCGTGCAGATATTCAATGCGTCGATCTTCATGAAGGTCTCGAAAGTACGCTTATTTTGTTAGACCATCGCTTACAAATACTTTCCAAAGGATTGACACTTAAAGTGATTAAAAATTATGGCATTCTTCCTGAAGTTGAATGCAATGCCGGACAAATGAATCAAGTTTTTATGAATTTATTAAATAATGCCATTGATGCGTTAGAAGAGCGAGTCACTGGGGAAGAATATTGCGGCACGATCGCGATCGCAACACAAGTTATTGATGAAAATACCGTCAGGATTAGTATTAAAGATAATGGTATTGGAGTGAGTATGGAGGTCAAAAACAAAATATTCGATCCTTTTTTCACCACTAAACCCGTCGGTCGAGGAACAGGTTTGGGTCTCTCGATTAGTTACCAAATTATCACTCAAGGACATCGCGGTAACTTGCAATGTCTCTCTCAACTCGGAGAAGGAACGGAATTTATTATCGAAATTCCTATTCGAGTCCCGCGATCGCACCGAACCTCCGATCGCGATGCTCAATGCACTCGAACTGAAAGTTGACTCAAAATTGGATTTTTAACAGTATTTCAATAAATCAGTGTACGAAATAAAGATTTGCAGGATCGGCGATCGCAGAAACGAGAGATTCCGGAAATAGCCTTCATAAGATTATTAATATTTTGCGATCGCAGATATTTAACAGATCTTTAAGTTTTAATACATTTTTTATGTTTTTGCAAGTTTTAACTCTATCTGTGAGAAAAACTACTTACAATAGTTGGATGACCTATCAAGTAAAGATATAGCGATGCCAATCAAAGGTCTATACAATCCTTTCCGTAAATCTATTGGTTCGAGACTATTTGTTTCTATTTTAGGAAGCGCTTTAGTAGGACTTGGAGCGATGTCCTACTTTTTCTATCAAGCGCTCGAAAAACGTGCCAAGGAAGAAATTCAAGGAAATTTAAGTACACAAGTCAGAACGATTGAATCTGAATTTGCCAGAGTAGAACAAGCAATGGCAAGTTTATCTGCAACAATCAAAACAATGAATAGTATTGGAATCAAAGATTCTGATGCTTATAGAGATTTAGCCTTAGAATTTTTCTTGAGTCGTTCTTCCTTGACAATGGGGGTAGGTTTTGGTCAAGCGGCTTTTCAGCTTGCAGAAGATCGAGAATGGTATTGGCCATACTTTTATATAGACCAAAATAATCCCGATCAAGTCGGTGAAAAATTATCTTCTCCTTTAGATAATATTTTGTATTTGGATGTATTGGAACTAGATAATTATTCAGAAATGGATTACTACCAGTTACCTATAGAAGCAAAACAAGGAATTTGGTTAGAGCCTTTTCAGTGGTATGGGTTGAGTATTACTAATCTTACAGCTCCAGTAATCGGCAACGATAATGAACTTCTGGCAGTCATTGGTTTGGATATTAGCGTTTCTGCATTAGAAGAACAAGTCAAAGCTAAAACATTGCCTTCTGGAGAAAAAGGATACTATGCTATCATTAGCGAACAGGGTAACTTACTAGCTTATCCTCCCAATCCAGACAAAGCCAAAGAACTTGCAACTTACAAAGATATTCCCGAACTTCAAACTATTTGGCAACAGATCGAACAAACAGATATAGGATTGATTCAAGCAGAAGGGCAATTTTGGGCATACCAACGTATTCAAGGTCCGAATTGGTTAATGCTTGCTTCCGTCCCTCAATGGGTTGTTATTGGACCCGCTTTAACCATTACTTTAAGTGGTGCTTTAGGCGCAAGTTTTATTCTTGCTCTTGTGGTCACTTTATTTGTACGAAATCTTAATCGCCGTTTGCAACCCATCTTGGATGAGTGTCATAAACTTGCCGAGGATGATACGCAACGACTGCTGCGCCTGAATCAAAACAATGATAATGAAATTGATGGTGATTCTGAATTGCAGTCTCTCGATGGTATCGAAGAAGCTGACGAATTAAAAGTTCTCGAAATCTCTTTCAACCGCATGACCCAACAACTCAAATCATCTTTTGAAACTCTCGAATTGCGGGTTAAAGAGCGAACTTTTGAACTGGAAAAAGCCAAAGAATCGGCAGATTCAGCCAATGTCGCTAAAAGCGAATTTTTGGCGAATATGAGCCACGAATTAAGAACACCTCTCAATGGGATTTTAGGCTATACCCAAATTCTGCAACGAGCCACCAATTTAACTGACAAAGAAAGGCACGGACTCTCAATTATTCATCAATGCGGAACTCATTTACTCACTCTCATTAACGACGTTCTCGATATCTCAAAAATTGAAGCAAGAAAGCTGGAATTGCACCCTAAAGATTTTCATCTCCCTTCTTTCCTGCAAACTGTTGTGGAAATGTGCCGCATTCGAGCTGAAAAAAAAGGAATTGATTTTAACTATCACCCTCCAGAAAGTCTACCAACAGGTATTCATAGCGATGAAAAACGCTTGCGCCAAGTCTTAATTAACCTTTTAGGAAATGCGGTTAAATTTACCGATACCGGCAATGTTACCCTTGATGTGAGTATTGAATCTTCCGATTCTTCTCGTTCACAACTATCTTTTGCGATAAAAGATACAGGAGTAGGAATGACTCCAGAACAACTCGAAAAAATCTTTCAACCTTTCGAGCAAGTCGGAGAAAACAAACGTAAAGCGGAAGGAACGGGATTGGGTTTATCAATCAGTACCAAGATTGTTGAGATGATGGGGGGAGAGATTCAAGTTGAAAGTCAAAATGGAAAAGGAAGCACTTTTAAATTTGCGATTAATTGTCCTCATGCAGAGGATTGGCTCGTTTCCAGTACTGTAACCAAACAAGGAAAAATAACGGGTTATATTGGAGAGAAACGAAAAATTCTCGTCATCGACGATCGCTGGGAAAATCGCTCGGTCTTAGTCAATTTATTAGAACCAATTGGTTTTAGTACAGTCGAAGCTGACAACGGTCAAACGGGACTCGAACAAGCCAATATCCACGAGCCGGATCTGATTATTACCGACCTGAAAATGCCAGTGATGGATGGCTGGGAATTTCTCTCACAGATTCGCCAGAATCCCAACGAAAAACTAAAACACAGCCTAATTATCGTTTCTTCTGCCAGTGTTTTTGAAGAAGATCGTCAAGAAAGTTTAACGGTTGGAGGAGATGATTTTCTTGCCAAACCTGTAGAAGCCGATTCTTTGTATCAAATGTTACAAAAATATTTGAATTTGGATTGGATTTACGAAAAACAAACAGAAACTGCACCAAACTTAGAGGAAGCAGGCGATCGCGAAATCGTAATTCCCCCCGCATCGGTTTTAGAACAACTACAGGAGTATGCCAGAAAGGGACAAATGAGCGGGATTAAAGCCGAACTTCACAAAATAATCCAGTTAGATCGCCAATATCAGAGCTTTGTAGACGAGCTGAATCAACTGGTGAAAACCTTCAATATCCAAAAAATCCGCCAGTTTCTTCAAGAAAATGTACGGACTTCTGAGCCATAAGCACGAATCATAACTTAATGGGTGTATAATTTTTTCAGGCTCATTCAATAGAGTCGCACAGCGATCGATAAAAGCAAATGATTTAAGGGGTGCATCTTTCTCCCAAGGCCTGTCGCACAGCCCCATCACAATCGCTTAATCCCCGAGGTATTTATGAAAACCAGTTTAGAACGAGGCACAATTCTCATTATTGACGATAATCCTACCAATCTTGAAGTTCTCTATGGTGCTTTAGATGGCAATGGTTATGAGATCCTCGTCGAAATGGATGGTGAAAGCGGTATCGACCAAGTGAAGACCAATCCTCCGGATTTGATTTTACTCGATATTATGATGCCGGGGATCGACGGTTTTGAAACCTGTCGTCGCTTAAAAGCTGATGAGATATCGCGAGATATTCCTGTTATTTTTATGACGGCGCTTGCAGATACAGAAGATAAAGTCAAAGGACTAAAACTAGGAGCCGTTGATTATATTACGAAGCCTTTCCATAAAGAAGAAATTCTTGCTCGTATTCAAGTCCATTTAAAACTGCGAAAAATGAGTTTAGAATTGGCACAGCATAACGAAAAACTCGAACAGAGAGTACAAGAACGAACAGCAAAACTCACAGGAGCATTAGAGGATTTAAGATCGGCACAGCTCCAATTAGTTCAAGCTGAAAAAATGTCCAGCCTCGGTCAATTAGTGGCCGGAGTTGCTCACGAAATTAATAATCCCGTCAATTTTATTCACGGTAATATTGGACACCTGAAAGATTATATTGAAAGTTTTATGAGTTTTCTCACTCTTTATGAAAATTGCTATCCCGATAAAAATGAAAAGGTTGCCAATCTGCGAGAAGATTTAGATATTGATTTTTTAATTGATGATATTCCTAAAATTATGGCTTCGATGAAATTAGGAGTGAAGCGCATTCGGCAAATTGTTTCTAGTTTGCGGAATTTTTCTCGCTTGGATGAAGCGGAAAAAAAACCGGTGGATATTCATGAAGGAATAGAGAGTACGCTGTTGATTTTACATCATCGTTTGAAAGCAGGCCCGAAACAGCCAGAAGTTGAGATCGTTAAAAAATATAGTGATTTGCCTAATGTCGAATGTTATGCCGGACAACTCAATCAAGTTTTTATGAACCTTTTGAGTAATGCAATTGATGCTCTCGAAGAACAAGCAAGCAAAAGACAGAATCCGGGTCAAATTATTATTTCTACACAGAAAATTGAGAATCATTTTGTTAGGATTAGTATCAAAGATAACGGAATTGGGATTAGTGAAAAAACAAAGAGCAGAATCTTCGATCCTTTTTATACAACCAAACCTGTCGGGAAAGGCACGGGTTTAGGGCTGTCTATTAGTTACAAAATTGTTACAGAAGACCATCACGGACGTTTATATTGTCTCTCTCAACTGGGAGAAGGAACGGAATTTGCGATTGAAATTCCCATCCAAAGAAATCCCTTTCCCGATCGCAATAATTTCCTCGATCGCGCGAATTTTCAACCCTCCCTCAATTCGTCTAATTCTCATTCAGGAGAGAAAAATAAACTCGAAAAATTAGAGTCGAATAACCCACTTCCACTTTAAAGCATATCCGCTTTAAAAAGGTAGAAAAATTCTTTTTTAAGGTGATCTTTTTCGCAGTCCCCAGTATAATCCACAGTGTGTGGGCTTAAATTTTTGGGGCTGTTGTCAATCATGAAAACGATTACTCGGTGTGTGTGCCAACTCATTGAAACACAAGTCGTAGAAACACCCGATCGCATTGCTATCGAATTTAACGATCGAGTGTTGACCTACCGAGAATTAAATGAGCGTTCCAATCAATTTGCACGATATCTTCAAACTTTCGGTGTAAGTAATGAAGTGTTAGTGGGGGTTTGTGTCGAGCGATCGCCAGAAATGTTTGTCATTCTGTTGGGAATTCTCAAAACAGGAGGGGTTTACGTTCCTCTCGATCCAAGTTATCCATCAGAGCGAATTGCTTTTGCCCTCCAAGATTCACAAGTCTCGGTGTTAGTGACTCAAAAACATATAGTCGAGAACTTGTCAAAACTCCCACAAATACAAACAATTTGTATTGACACAAATTGGCGAGAAATTTGTCAGCAAGAAACGAGTAATCTCAATATTGTCCTTCAGCCCCACCATTTGGCTTATATCATTTATACCTCTGGCTCGACAGGTAAACCCAAAGGGGTACAAATCGAGCATCGAGGTTTGGCTAACCTGTTAATTTCCCTAAGTCGCGAACCCGGAATAACTCAAGATGATATCTGGCTTGGTGTTACCACGATTGCCTTTGATATGTCTGTTCCCGAGCTTTATTTGCCCCTAATTGTCGGCGCAAAAATTTGCTTGGTCAATCGTCAAGTTGCGACAAATCCCCAGCGTCTCATACAAATTCTCGATCGCGAAAAAATTACCGTCCTGCAAGCGACTCCCTCAACGTGGCGAATGCTTTTAAATGCAGGCTGGCGGGGAAACAAAAATCTTAAAATGCTCTGTGGAGGAGAAGCAACTCCGCGATCGCTCGCCAATCTTCTCCTTGAAGGCGGTGGAGAACTCTGGCATATGTACGGGCCGACAGAAACGACAGTTTGGTCTACTATCCATCGCGTCAAACCCGAAGAAGAAGGCGTTCCTCTCGGTCATCCCATTGCCAATACGCAAATTTACTTACTAGAACAGGTTACAAACAATAGTGTCTCGACACCGCTCGGTAACCACCTGCAAACTGTTCCTTCGGGAAAAATAGGAGAACTTTATATTGGTGGCGATGGTTTAGCACGAGGCTATCTCAATCGTCCAGAACTCAATCGAGAGCGTTTTGTTGGCGATCCTTTTAGTCGCAATCCCAAAGCAAAACTCTACAAAACTGGCGATCTCGCTCGCTATAATTCTGATGGCAATTTAGAATTTATCGGTCGTGCCGACCAGCAAGTGAAAATTCGCGGTCATCGCATCGAACTCGGGGACATTGAAAATGCGATCGCTCAATACTCGGGTATCAAAGAAGCAGCAGTCATTACCAAAGAAGATGTATCGGGAACACAGAGTTTAATTGCCTATGTCGTAGCGAATACAGAAAAATCGACCCACACGCTTCATAGCCAACAAGTCGAAAAATGGCAAGAACTTTGGAGCTTTGCCTATCGCAATACGACTGGGGATCCCCTCTTTGACTATAGCGGTTGGCATAATAGTTATACCGGCTTGCCCATGCCCGAAGAAGAAGTCCGAGAATGGGTCGATCGCTCAGTTGCTCGCATTCTTCATCTCAAGCCCCAAAATTTGTTAGAAATTGGCTGTGGCAAAGGAATGCTTCTCTTTCAAATTGCCCCCCACTGCGATCGCTATGTAGGTACGGATTTATCCCCCGATGCGATCGCTCATATTGGGCGACAACTCGAAAAACTTGCAGGAGATTGGTCTCATGTCACTGTCAAACCGGGAGCAGCAGACCAATTAGAGAGATTCGAACCCGCCTCCTTCGATACCATTGTTCTGAATTCAGTGATTCAGTATTTTCCCAACCTCGATTATTTAGTGCGAGTCATTGAAAACATTCTGCCTCTAGTCAAACCTGGGGGACACATTTTTATTGGCGACATTCGTAGTTTACCCCTTCTCGAAGCCTTTCATACCTCCGTACAACTCAACCGCGCCCCCGCCTCTCTCTCCACTCTTCAACTAAAACAGCGCATCCAAGAGCAAATTGAACAAGATGGGGAGTTAGTTCTCCATCCAGACTTCTTTTTAGCCCTGAAATCATATTTTCCTCAAATTGCCTTCGTGCAAACTCTGCTCAAAGAAGGGCTGGCTCAAAACGAGTTAGTCGTGTTTCGCTCCGATGTCATCCTAAATATCGAGCCTCGGGAAACTGCGATCGCTGGTTCTCCCATTTACTTTGACTGGCAACAACAAAATTGGTCGGTTTCAGCCATGTTGCATTGGTTAAAGCAAAATCAGCCTGAACTGATCAAAATTGAAAATATTCCCAATATTCGCATCACCTCCGACTTACAAGGAGCTAAACTCCTGCATCAAAGCAACCTCCCAGAAACTGTCGGGGGACTGCGGGCTAAATTAGTCGCCGAGCGTCAAAATATCCAAGTTCATCCAGAAACTTGGTGGAAATTGGGCGTTTTGCTTGACTATCAGATTGATATCAATTGGTCGGATGCACAGAAAGAAGGGTGTTACGATGTCGTACTGAGACGAGACCATATCAGCCCTCTGCCAGAACGGAAAATCGAGATTAAACCTTTACGAGAATACGCTAACAATCCCAGTCGCGCCACCGCAAAACAGAATCTTATTCCCCAGCTACGAGAGTTTCTGCAAACAAAACTTCCTAGTTATATGATTCCCTCAATATTCATGCCATTAAATTCTCTTCCCCTGACTCCGAACGGTAAAATCGATCGCCGATCGCTCCCCGAACCCCAAAGCACTCGCCCTCTCCTCGATAAAACTTTTGCTACCCCGGAAACCGCGATCGAAAAGAAGCTCGCCGAAATATGGGCGCAACTTTTAACGATCGAGGAAATTGGCATCAATGATAGTTTCACTGAATTGGGCGGTCACTCATTATTAACCGTGCAGTTACTGTCTCAGATTGAAGCAGAATTTCAAGTGGAAATTGCCCTCATGGAATTTTTGCAAGACCCGACAATTTCAGGATTGGCTAATGCCCTAGCCTCTCGGCAAAAATCAAACAATCACCCCTTAACCGTTGACAAAGCCTTTGCGATCGATATTCATCAAGATACAGTCCTTGATTCCACGATTTATCCGGCCACGATTTTTCTCGAACCCGTAGCCGAACCCGAGCACATTTTTCTGACGGGAGTAACGGGTTTTTTAGGCGCATTCTTCCTTCAAGAACTTTTAAAACAAACTGATGCCAAAATCTATTGTTTGGTTAGGGCAACAAAATTAGAGGAAGGAAAATATAGACTTCAGCAAAATCTCAAGCGTTATTTACTCTGGAATCAAACTTGGGATTCTCGTCTCATTCCTGTAGTTGGCGATTTGACAAAACCCATGTTTGGCATGGCAAGTCAAGAATTTCGGGAATTAGCTCAAACCACCGATTTAATTTATCACTGTGGGGCATTTATTAATCTCATTTATCCTTACTCAGTTTTACGCAAACCCAATGTCTTAGGGACTCGGGAAGTCTTACGCCTCGCCAGTCAAGGACGAGTAACTCCCATTCATTTTATTTCTACCTTTGATGTCTTTCTCTCTCCTCACTATTCTCAACGAGAAGTATTGTACGAAGAAGAATCTGTGGTGTATCCCGAACAACTAGCCAATGGGTACGCCCAAAGTAAATGGGTCGCCGAACAATTGTTATTAACCGCACGAGAGCGAGGTATTCCCGCTAGTATTTATCGCTTGCCCATGATTTCTGGTCACAGTCAAACGGGAGTTGCGAACCCTGACGATCTGTTGTGTCGTTTTATTACTGGGACAATTCAACTTGGCAGTGCCCCCTTGCTCGATCGTCCTATTAGTATGATTCCTGTCGATTATGTCAGTAAAGCGATCGTTCATTTATCCGGACAGTCCGACTCTCTCAACAAAGTGTTTCATTTCAGCAATCCGCACCCTCTTTCTTGCGATCGCTTTGTAGCAACTTTACGAGAAATGGGATATCGCATTAACGAAATGTCTTATCCGCAATGGTTAAAAAAACTGCAACATCCTCAAGTTTCCCGCGATAACGTCTTGAGTCCTCTTGCCTCTCTTTTGGCGAAAACAGGAGAAGATAATTTAACTTATCTAGAAACGACCTTGTTCAGCACACAAGTTATTGATTGCCAGAATACATTAACGAGATTGCGAGGAACGGGAATTGTTTGTCCTCCAGTTAATTCTCAATTGATTCAGACCTATGTTTCGAAGTTGTACCAAAACGACACGATCGCACGAATTTACAAGCGCTTTTCTCAAAGTAATGCACTTGTAAATCGGAATGCAATCTCACAAAATCGTTAAATGACCCGTTCGTTCCCGCCATCAACGGGAATTTGAGCCGCCGTGGTGCAAGTAAATAAAGACCCACACATTTCGGCAGCTAACTCGGCGACAGCGTGACTGTTTACCTCAACTTTTAAGACATTATTGGTTTTGTATTCCTCTACGGTAATCCCATAATGTTCGGCACGTTTTTCTAACACGTCTTGCGTCCAAATTCCCGTATCAAAAACCGCATTAGGATGGAGAGAATTGAGACGGATGTTATCCTGCCCCCATTCTAACGCTGCTACTCGCATCAGTTGGTTGAGTGCTGCTTTAGAAGCCGAATAAGCCGCAGCACCCGGACCGGGTGCTGGAACGTTTTTCGAGCCAATAATCACCACTCGTCCCCCTTGCGGTGCAAGTTTCAAAAATGGATGGCATTCTCGCAACAAAATCAGATTCGCGTCAAGATTAATCCCCATTACTTTTCGCCATTCTGACCCACTTAATTCAGCGATCGGACGACTTGCTGGAAAAATTCCTGCATTGAGAATTAAAATATCCAAACCGCCAAACTTGCGAACTATTTTTTCCATCACTTTCGTAATATTTTCTTCTTCTGTAACATCGCATTGAATGCCCATAAAATCAGGACGAGAATAGAGTTCTTCAATGTTAGGATTAATATCCAAACCAACAACCGCAGCCCCTCGTTTTAGCAATGATTCTACACAAGCCTTGCCAATTCCTGAAGCGGCTCCCGTTACTAGGGCAATTTCTCCAGTAAACTCGGGAGGCTGGCCGCCTTTGCGTAATTTTGCCTGTTCTAAGTCCCAATATTCCACAGCAAAAATATCTTGAGCGGGTAAGGCTTGATAGCGTTCTAACGCTGTTGCAGATTGAATGATATCAATTGTGTGATAATAGATGTCCGCAACGATCGCAGCACTTTTCGCATTTTTTCCGACAGCGCACATGCCAAATTCTGCATCTAAAATCACCCGAGGCACGGGATCGAGCATGGTCATCCCCTCGGTCTCATGAGCGCAAAAATAGGTTTTGTAATCTTCAACATAAGTATCTAAATTTCGCCCAATCAAGGGAATGCGCTTGGTACGAATGACGTGATCGGGAGTCGCGGGACCTTGTTGGGAAATTTCGGCAATATCTTCTCGTTTGGCAAAAGAGAGGGTTTTTGGGTTGCAGTGTGTCGCTACGATCGCGGGAAATCCTGCTGCTTTCGAGAGCTTAGAGCGCAGTTCGGCCAAAGGGACTCGCAAGGACTTCTCTTCTATTTTGAGAGGAGTGGGAAAAGCTGTTGCTCCTTGTTTTTCTAGATAATCTTCTGCTAAACTCACCAACTCAATCATCTTTTCATAGGACTCTCGCGCCGTCTCACCAAAAGAAAAGATACCGTGATTCATTAACACCATACCGACGGTATTTTCTCCTGCTTCGGCGGCGAATTTTTCCGCACAGAGGCGAGCAAGATCGAATCCGGGCATCACATAAGGGATTACAACCATGCGATCGCCATAAATTTCCCGAATGCGTGCCAGTCCACCTGGAGTATTGGTAATCGTCACTATGGCATCGGCATGGGTGTGATCGACATATTTATAGGGTAGGGTGGCGTGGAGAATCGTCTCCACTGAAGGAGAAGGAGCGCTAGAACAGGTCATTTGCGTTTTTAGCTCATTCACCATCTGAGGGTCGCTGAGAGTCTCTAATTGCGCCAATTTGAGGAGATGGGCGATACGAACTGGGGAGAACCCCTCTTTTTCAATCGTGGCTAAATCCCAGCCACTTCCTTTTACATAAAGAATATCTTCTTCCTCGCCAACAATATTCGTTTCCCGAATTTTCACAGAAGTATTACCACCACCGTGTAGGACGAGGGCAGGATCGCGTCCCAAGAGTTGAGAGGTGTAAACGCGTTGTTCGAGGTCGGTGGGGTAGCGATCGGCTTCTGTTTGATTCCAGAGACTTTTCATTATTTGGTTATTGGTTGTTGGTTATTGAGTATTGATTGACTCTCCTAACTAAGAGGAGAGAGAGGAGTTCGTTATCAGTCGAGAGAGGGAAACTTTGACTCTTAAAAGGGGTAAGGGTAAGGTTTAAAAGAAACATTTTGAATTCAACAGTATTTTATTGCGCTTTAGGATTATGCTCAACAAAATCAAGAAATTTATTCCGTTCTTACTCATCTGCTGGTGGTGTTTAGGTTTGGTCGGTTACGCGTTGCCTGCTCGTGCGGACAATACTAACCGACTAGAAGAGCAGGTTTTAAATATTATTCGCAATCATCCCGAAGTCATTGTCGAGTCGGTACAAAGTTATCAACATCAACAACAGCAACAACAAAAAGCCGTTCAAGAAGCTGTTTTACAGCAAATGAAGGTGAATCCGCAAGCCTTTATGGGTGAGTCTCCGACCCGAGGAGCAAAAGACTCAGAAAACGTTCTCTTTATGTTCTCCGACTTTCAATGCCCATTTTGCTCTTTGGCCAGTGAAACCGTTAAAGAATTTGTGGAACAATACGGCGATCGCGTGACTCTCGTTTACAAAAATCTTCCTTTGGGCATTCATCCTCAAGCACCAGAGGCGGCCTTAGCGGCTTATGCTGCCCAGCAACAAGGCAAATTCTGGGAATATTATGATGGTTTGTTTGCCAATCAAGAAGACTTAGGGGAAGAGTTATATCAAGAACTTGCTGAAAATTATGATTTAGATTTAGAACAATTCGATCGCGATCGCCAAAGTTCTAACGCCCGAGATGCGATCGCTGCAGATATCCAACTGGCGCGATCGCTCTTAATTCAAGGAACGCCCTTTTTTGCCTTTAACGGTGAATCCTTCAAAGGTGCCGTCGATCTCGCCGTCTTTGAAAGTGCATTAAACCCTTAACAAACGCATTATCCTTCTTTTGCGAGTACCCCCTGCAAAAAAATATCGGCAATGCCTTCGGCCATCTCTTTCATCGATTCTGGGGAAGCCTCGGGATCGATAATGGTTTGGTCGGAAAATCCCGCTACTGCAAACATGCCCAAAAACACTTGAGCGACAATTTTAGGATTCATCTTGCGGTAAATTCCCCGTTCCATTGCCGTCTCAAAAAAGGCTTCGGCTACATCTGTCATTTTATCGATAATCTCCGACTGAATGCGATCGCGCAGCTCGGGATGAAATTGTGCCTCCATAAAACAGACTCGCATCAGATCGTGACTTTCCCGCATTCGCAGCATTCGCCTTCGCATAACCTGCGCGACCGCTTTGTAACTCCCCATTTCACTCAATTCTGTCAGCAAGTCCGTGAGAATTTCTACCCATCCTCGTGTCGCTACTTCGACTAAAATTGCCTTTTTATTGGCAAAATGACGAAATAACGTTCCTTCTGCTACATTTGCCGCCGATGCTAAATCTCGAGTCGTCGTGCCATCATAACCTTTACGGGCAAACAAGCGTTGTGCGGCTTGTAAAATTCGAGCGCGGGTACCCTCTTCTGCGGATTTTTCGATCGCGGGTCGTTTCTGAAAAACTGCCATAGCTTTATCGTGCATGGGGGTCTTATTCAGGCTAACGCTTTTTGCCTTTGATGCGAGCAATTACTGTAAAACCTTCATAAAAATTTCGTTTCTTCTCTAGAATCGAAGAGATGAAATCAACAATCTGCAAACCCAAATCATGACGGATCTAATCCGCATAATTACCGATCGATCCTTTGTTCTCTGAGATGTCTCTGACTATTTTACCGCTTCCTCTCATTATTTTACAGGTTCTTACGCTCTGTATCAGTATTGCGATTGAAGCAATCGTTCTGCGACAAAAGTTAAGGTTAACTCGCAAACAAAGTATAGAATTCTCCATTTCGATTAATCTGTTATCAACGATCGCCTTATGGCTGATCTTTTTTATTTTTCAAGCTCTCGCACCGGAAAGCGAGAAATTACATCTCATTAGTATTATTTTCTTCAATAATTTTAATGATCTTAATCGTTGGACTACTGTTTATCCTGTACTAACTATTGTCCTGACTATGATGTTTTCGTTAGTTGTTTTTGTGGAATTTAGAGCGTTACAAATTTTCCAAGCAATTTTGCGAATTTTTTCCGAGAAACACGAGCAATCTCAATCTGAATCTTTACCTTTAATTAATCGAATTAATACAGCAATTCTTGAGGTAAATCCTAACACTTTCTTGACAATTTTTCAAGCAAATCTTTTCAGTAATAGTATCATTGCCTTACTAATTATCTTTTTAAATAGATATGGAATAAGATGAAAGAGCTTTTTAAAAAAGTTTGGCTAACTTTCCAACCGCCTCGCGCTTATTGTTGGCAAACTTTATTTCGCTTGAGTTTATTTTCTGCGTTGATGTCCGCGATCGCGAGAGGATTTATCGGAGAAGTTATCGCAATTATCGGTTATTTGCTCTTAATTATTAGTATTGCATGGCTGGGAATTGAAAATCGCTGGCAATCTACTCCTTGGATTGTGGCCGCATCAATTTGTTTATTCTTCTGGGGATTGTTCAAGATCGAGCCGCAAATTCTAATTCTTTTCTGGTTTCCTCTCTCTGCGATTATTGCCGCTTTTGCAAGTTTTATTAGTCGCAATCTAGAGTTTAAGTTTCCCGATCCGAATAAAGGACAAGGAATTTTTATTTTATTAGAAATACAAATTTTGCTCGCTTGTTGGGTGCAGTTTTATTTCCTGTGCAACTATTGGCTGCAACAATATCCTAGCCTTCTCGTTGAAGATTTTAGCGAGAGTCAGTTTATTGTGGGCTTGGATTTTTCTTCTCCATCTCAGCAGCGAAGTCGGTTAATTCTGGAAGGAATACGACCTTTACTGGAACGAAAAATTAACGATCGTCCTTGGATGGAAATGCAGAAATGGTTGCAAGACAGCGATCGCAAAAATTTTCTACCTAAGCTTCAGAAACAAGTTTTAGAACAACTCAATTCTCTTTCTGAAAGTTCCCTGTGGGACATTGAATCTCAATGGTCTGAAACAGCATCGGGATATCAATTTAAACTGGTCGCTCAATGGCTCGGTCCTCGCTCTAATGCAACCCTTGAAAACGATCGCGATCGTGCCGAACTCATTTGCGACATTCGCCAAGAAGACGATCTCGCTCGAGTCACTTGTAGTTTCTCGAAAAATAGCCGTTTTACGAAAAAATAAAAACTAATTCGAGCTGCCATTGTTGCTCGCGATCGCGGATAATTGTAATCTGGTGGATAAATTCGCGAAAATAAAAGCGACGCTCGGATTCTGATAAATCCCACCAAAATTGAGGCAAGGAAATTTCTTGCGCGATTGGTTTTAAATTATCGGGAGGAAGTTGGGCAAGAGTTTGTTGCAGTCGAGCTAATTCTGCTCGCAATTTATAACTGCGGAGAGCGGCTGTGTCGCGATCGAGAATCCCTTGCGCTTGTAAATCGGGGATCTGCTGCAAAATTGCTTCTCTGCTCGCCATTTCTGCCGCGATCGCGTTTTTGGGATTGAGTTTATCGGGTATATTTAAACCAGAAATCCCTCGAGGTAATTGTTGACAGATTTGGGCAATCGTTTTTTCTAAAACATCGCCATAAGGAATGGCTTTACATCGATGTTTTTGAGGACAATTTACAGGGCGCAAATACAAATATTCCTTAATATTTCTGCGAGCAGTAACGCGGGTAATTGTATAGTGAGCGTTACATTCGCCGCAGATTGCCAAACCCGCCAAAGAACGCGGCGCACTGGCAGTCCGAGGGGGTAAGCGACTGTTTCGCCGCAATAAGCGATCGATTTGTGCGGCTTCCTCGCGGGATAAAATTGCAACATGGGTATTGGGAATAATATCTCCGTTATGATATTGGGTATCACCGCGATAAATGGGATGGGTCAACCAACGGCGACCGGTGGTCACAGAAATTTTTTTGCCGTATTTCTTTTCTAGATAGCGGACTGAACCTCGCAGGGAACTGTAAAGTAGATAATTCTCGAAAAAATCTTTCACCACGGGAGCTGTGGAACGATCTAAGATGTAACGGTCTTTTCCCCGTCGATATCCATAAGCCGCTTTACCGGGAGGAGGTATGGCTTTGATGCGGTTGCGGGCATGGCCTTGACGAATGCGCCGACTATTACCTTCGCACTGCACTTCTGCCAAGATACAAGAAAGGCGATCGCGAGATGAGTCTCTATCTTTTGGCTCGGGGGTCTGATAATTCTGTTCCGTCGCAATAATTTTAATTCCCGTTTCCTCGAGTTGCACGACGAACTGTACGATGGTTGCGAGGGTCTCTCCCAACTCATCCAAGCGACGCAAGAGAAGATAATTAGGGGGATTTTTTTGACAATCTTGCCAGAATTGTTGCAATTGAGCGCGATCGCCTAAATCTCGATACACGCGATCGACTTCCGCCCCCCAAATATTGGTTTCGGGAACTGCTTCGATGGTGGGATCGGCGTAAATATAAGCAACAATTCTCACTTATTTCTCTCTTGTTGCACTTTCCCTACAATTGGTTGACTTCAATTACATTACCATCGGGATCTTGTATAAAAATCGCTGCACGACCGGATGAACTCTTTTGCATTGGCCAGTTTTCAGCTTGTAATCTTTGCTCGAGTTCGTCTAAACGATCGACATTAAAGGCAATATGGGCATTTCGTCCCCATTTGTCGCGATTATAGATAGACCCCGGAAATTCTGCGTTGACAATTAAATGAATTTGATAATCTCCGACTTGATACCACGCTCCCGGAAATCTTAACTCTCTTTCCACAAGAGGAAGGCTCAAAAGCGTCCCGTAAAAATGTTGAGCGCGATCGAGATCGGCAACGAGTAGGGCGGTATGCAAACATTGAGTAATTTTCATAGACTCGAAAAAAGGCCGGCCAGACAAATGCAATCTTACTTTACCGAATTGTGGTAAGGTAAGATTGCATTGTAACGTACTGCTCTTGAGAGCTAGATCGTGTTAGGCTACAATTTCAAGCTAAGATTGAGCTTAAATGATTGAGCTTAGATTGGAAATCTAGTTTTAAGCATTTAGCTTTAGGGATTTATCTTGCGAATAACCTGCTAATGGCTTGCCAGAGCCAGAGAGGGTTTGACTTGTTTCTTTTGCGTAACTTGGGGAGCAATGCTTCTCAAGCTGGGGAAGAGAAAGTGATTTTCTTCTACATATTGAGCACCAAATAACCCTTTTTCCGCCCAAAAATAACGATCTGTAGTATGCTCATTCCGCTTTACAATTAATAATGCAGGTGGAACAATGCTTCTAGCAGAGATATATTTGCGGGCTGCAGTAACGGGTTTATCCTCGCCACTTTCGAGGTTAAATTGCGGCACTAGCTCTAAAATCTTACGCCCCTCTTGACGACGGCGACTTTTACGCTTGCGTTTTCTGGCCAATTCTGTCTACCTCCTCTTCTCGAACTTAAGTTTTAAGACTTGATTTGGGTTCTCAGTCTTGTATACTCGATCTGTAATCCTAGCTACAAAACCGTCGCCAGTATATCTGCTTTTTTTCAAAAAATCAAGGGGTTTTGCCAAAATAATAAGTTTGGATGAATGCAGTCACAAGAAATTCTTATCTCAAGCATACTCATCTTAATTGCAAGTAAGATGAAATCCAATACAATTGCGAAAATGAGAAAATTATTCTTTATTTGTCCTAAATCTTATCATTTTTTAATAAAATTAACAAGAGGTTCTCTCGGTATTGATTCGGCATTCTCTGCGATCGCGCTTGATGCTACAGCAGAGTTGGAGACAACGATAAAGCTAGAGGGAGTTGGTGCAAGGGAAATAAGAGACTAGACCTTATCTTCCGAGAGAGATCGCTTATTGTGATTGAGATTGTCATGTTCATTCGCCCGAGTTCTGAATTTATTGCCCTGTGTCAAGCTCAGGTTTATGTCTTAGTCCAAGGACTCGGTGCAGCTTGGTGTGCGGTTTATTTAACGGAAAAATGGGTAGAAGGAGTGAATCCCAATTTGCTTCCAGTGGTCGTTTACCCCGAAGCAAGCATTGTTCGTTATTCTGAAAAACAATCTGACGGTTTGAGGGCTGAATGGCAACAACCCGATCTTTCCTTACCGCTTTGTTTGCCTCAATCTCAGCGATCGCTAGGTGACACCAACAATCAAATTGCCGATCTTAACCCAGAAGCCGAGTTTGTGGAAACGGGAAGTTCGGTAAACGATCTGTGGGGAAAGCGGCAACTGATGTTACCTCTGCTTTACGAAGGGGAAGTTTTGGGGGTATTAGTGGCACGGCGGAACGATCGCGAATGGGAAGCAGGAGAATTAACGCAAATCGAACATATCGTCCAAACTTTAGCGATCGCTCGCTTTCTCGATCGCCAGCAGGTTTGGTCAAAGGAACAACTCTTACAACAACAACGCCGGATCGCCGCACAACGCGATCGCTTTGACGATCTCTTACACCAATTTCGCAACCCTCTGACGGCATTGCGAACTTTTGGTAAGTTACTGCTGAAGCGACTCTTACCAGAGGATCGCAATCGCACCGCGGTCGAAAATTTGCTGCGAGAAAGCGATCGCCTGCAAGCCATGCTCAAGCAATTTGACGTTTATCTGGACGAAATGGGTCAAGATGCTGTAACTCTAGAGCCTCCAGCAACACAGAAATTATTGTCGGCGGAAAGTTCTGTTTCTCCTCTCTCTCTTTTACCCGAAGCTCGCTTAAATATTGAAGATTTAGCGATTGCAGATATTTTAAGTCCCCTGTTGCAATCGGCCGCCGCGATCGCTGGCGATCGCGGTTTAGAATTCCAGACAGAAATTCCAGAGGATTTGCTGCCCATTCAAGCTGATGCCAATGCCCTGCAAGAAGTATTCAATAATGTACTCGATAATGCCCTTAAATATACGCCTTCTGGGGGTCGAGTCAGCGTGGAAGCCGGATTGGAGCATGAAAATGGACTCCTGCAAGGCGTTGTCATTCGCGATACAGGATATGGCATTCCAACCGGCGATCGCGAGCGTATTTTTGAGCGTCACTATCGAGGGATACAGGCAGAAGGCGAAATTGAAGGGACGGGGTTAGGTTTGGCGATCGTGCAAGGTTTAATCGCAGAAATGCACGGGAAACTTGAAGTCTCAGATAATTCACAAACGCGCGATCCAAATTCTTGCCCCGGTACTGCGTTTACGATCTGGTTGCGGTTGGCATAGATTAAGTTTTTTGCATTTACTCAACCTGCTTTTTTTGTAATCTCTTTTGGTTTAATTCAAAGCATTTGTTTGAACTTTGCAATAATAATGTTAAATTCTTCATTGTTTCTCATTTTGGTAAAAATAATTTTGGATTCAGCCAAAGGTATATATTTATCTGGTCTCAACATAATGGCTTGTTCTAAGGTTCTGAGCGTTCCGTTCAGATCGTCCAATAAAGTATAACAAATTGCCTGTTCGTACCACAGGAGATCGTTCTCAAAATCCAATTCTAAAGCATGATTATAACTCAAAATTGCCGAGAATAAAGAACCTTGCTTTTGCAAAATATTTCCGCGTTGATACCAAGACCAACAATCATTAGGTTTAAGTTTTAAGGCACGTTCATAAAATAATAATGCTTGCTCTAAATTTCCCATTTCTCGATAAACATCACCTTGCCGATAAATTGACCAAAAATCATCGGAGCGGAGAGTCAAGGCTTGTTTAAAACAAGCGATCGCATCTTCATAATGTTTGCTTTTTCGCCATGCTTCTCCTTGTTTATAATAACTCCAATAATCTTCTTTTTTTATCGTTAAGGCGTGCTGAAAATAAGCGATCGCTCGTTCGTATTGTTGCAATTCTTCTAAAGCAATACATCCCATATCATACCAAGACCAATAATGATAGGGATTTATGGTTGATGCTTGATAATAGCTTTCTAAGGATTCCCCATAGCGGCGCATTTTCTCTAAAACTCTGCCGCGATGATACCATATTTCATAGTTATCGGCATGGTATTCTAGCGCTTTTTCATAATAGGTTAAAGATTCCTCATAATAACCGCGATCGTGCAGTTCTCGGCCTTGTTCGTACCAATCTCGATATTGTTCTAATTGTGCTTCTAATAATCGCTCGCTAGGATAATTCATCATTATCGTTCTATTATTGGTGAAATTTCTGCTTTAAATTTATTCGCGATCGCGAACCTCAAGGGGTATCATAGTTTATAATTCATACCTTATTTTGTTTTAGCGATCGGTTAGCAATGTTACCGAGCGACCTTCTCAGTTATCGCATGAATGGCGAAGCGATCGCCCCTAAACGCCTGACTCTCGATGCAAAAGCGATCGGCTTGGCAGCCGAGCAAATTGAATGCTTTCAAAATTGTCTGGGTAAAACCCAAGGAAACCTCGATCACCAACTTCGCGACTTAGAAGGAGATAGTCCTGATTATCGCGTAAAACGGGGACTGGCTCATCTCCTGAGAAATAGTTTTTCAACTTTTGAAATTGTCAGTCCCCTCGAGCCACAATTATTACGGCAACGTGTATTTTCTCATGCGGTGGCAACTCCTCCCCTTCCCAACAATCGCAATCCGAGTTTAGAATCTTTGGCGAGTATTTTATCGCAAGAACTCAATCGAGAAGTTTTACCCGCCGAAATTCAAAAAGGACTCTATGCAGATTTGCAAGAAAATCGTATTCTAACTGAATTTGAAACTCCTGCCCCCGATAGCTTAATTCATCGTTATAATTTGTCGCAAGTGCAAGGGATTTTTTATCGTGCGAGTGAAGTAACTTTAAATGCTCATCGTAATGTTCCGGGAGAGTATAAACTCTTATTTCGCTATCTAAAGCTATTTCAACTCATGTTTTATATCGAAGGAGATGTAGAACATGGATTTACCATTACTCTCGACGGCCCCACCAGTTTATTTAAGTCTAGCACGCGTTATGGATTAGCTTTTGCTAAGATGCTACCAGCCTTACTTCACGTGACAAAATGGAGCTTAAAAGCAGTTTTAGAGCATAAAGATTTCTATACGGGAGCAAAAAAGAAGGGGGTTTTTGCCTTAGACGATCGCTGTAATTTAGTGACTCATTATGCTCCGGGGAAGCCCTACGATAGTATGATTGAAGAATCTTTTGCCAAACGATGGGAAAAAACAAAAACTGAGTGGGTTTTAGAGCGAGAAGTGAATCTAATTCCTATTCCGGGCAGTGTCATGATTCCTGATTTTCGTTTAGTCCATCCCGAGGGAAAAGATTATATTTTAGAAATTGTTGGCTATTGGCGACCGGAGTATTTACGCAAGAAATTTTCTCAAGTTCGTCAATCGGATGTCGATAATTTAATTTTAGCCATTTCCGAGCGTTTAAATTTGGAAAAATCAGGAATTAAAATGGAAAATGTTCCCGCAAAAGTTATTTGGTTTAAAGATAAGTTATCGCCAAAATCAGTTCTAGAAGTCTTATAAAAAAAGAGGAAAATGGATTTTGTCAAGAAAGAGCAAGAAAAATTAATAATTTATCCCAATCAAATGAGAATTGCGATCGCTTCTTTGATTACTGCTTTGACGACTTTATTCTTTTTCGGGTTAATTGGAGTATCTTTAGAGCATGCCGATCCCAGATTCTTAGATTATGCGTTCGGAATTTTGCTGGCTTCTTATTTTGGTTATTTAACGGTTCAGCATTGGATTTATTTATTGAAAAATAGAAATAAACCTGCTTTGATTTTAGATGAAACCGGAATTTGGGACAATACTTTATTTTCTCAAGTTGGAGCGATCGCATGGCAAAATATAGAAGAAATTTTCATCTACGATCTGCAACTTAAAAGCGGCGGGAGAGAGCGATCGCTAGGAATTATTCCCAAAACAGGTCAAGTATCTTTACAGCAATTCCCCTTGTCTTGGCACGCAAGAAAAGTGGCGATCGCTGCTTTTTTTCGTTTTCCCACAACTCAAACTCCAATTAATATTCTTCTCAAAGATTTACAATTATCCGATTCTCAAGAATTCGAGAGAGAAATTCAAGATATTTTAGAGAAAATCAAACATCATTAAACAAAGATTTAACGCGATTCTGGAGTAAAGCTACGCAGTTTTTTCTCTAAATTCTGTAAGCGATCGCGAGCAAAAAGATTATCGGGATCGAGTTGTAATGCCTGATAATAAGAACCAATCGCCTCGATATTTCGTCCTAAATTTTCTAACACAATTCCTCGATCGATCCAAGCATTCACAGCACTGCTATCTCCCCAATAATTATCATTTCCTTGCAGTGCGCGATCGATAGAAGCCAATC
Source organism: Spirulina sp. LEGE 11439 (assembly GCF_059821285.1). Classification (NCBI taxonomy): domain Bacteria; kingdom Bacillati; phylum Cyanobacteriota; class Cyanophyceae; order Spirulinales; family Spirulinaceae; genus Spirulina; species Spirulina sp. LEGE 11439. The sequence goes on along the minus strand of NZ_JCAMRX010000017.1, from coordinate 19,152 downwards.
CTTCGCGATCGCGTCCTAATGCAATTAATGCTTTACCTCGACCGTACCATGCTCCCGAGTGATAAGATTGAATTTGTGTTGCGCGATCGTAGGCTTGAAATGACTCTGCAAATTGCTTTAAAAGCCCAAAAGATTGACCCAAACTCAACCAAACTTCTGTCGGATTCATGCCTCGCCAATCTTCATTAACTTCTAAGGCGCGATTGTAAGAAACGATCGCTTCTTGAAATCGCCCTCCGTCGTTTAAAATAATACCGCGATTAAACCAAATAAATGAAGAATTGGGCTGAATTTGGGCAGCGCGATCGTAGGATTGAAATGCCTCATCATAGCGTTTGAGAATCCAGAATATAAAGCCGCGTTGCAGCCACGCATCGGTAAAATTAGGATTGAGTTGGATGGCGCGATCGAAGGTCATTAAAGCCTGTTGGTATTGCCGCTCTCCGAATAATTCTAAGCCTTCTCTATACCATGTTATCGCATCTTCAGACTGTAATTGAGCGATCGCAAAAGAAGAAAATTCTTCTCTATTAATTCGATCGGGGTTTTGGGAAACTGCGATCGCAGGATTTGCAGCAATTCCAAACAATAAACTAAAACAGGTTAGTTGCGCGATCGCTTTGGCATTTTGAAAGCATTGCATGAGATGTTCAAGCATTACAAAATTTTAAGAGAGCTTTGTTATGATTAAATTTATAGTACAATAATTATATAAATTACCCTGTAAATAAGATTATTAATTTTTTCCATAATGAAACTTCCCGATCGTTTAGAAACAATACGGTTAATTTTACGCCCTTGTTATTTAAAAGATTATCCAGACTATCTCGAATTTATGCAGGACGAAAAAGCAACTCGATATTTAGCTTTTTCTCCAGAACAAAAAACTGAGATAGGAGCAAAACAGCTATTCGAGTTTGTTATCGAGTCTTATCAATCTGATAATCCCATGTTTGTCTTAGCAATTTGTCTTAAAGAAAGCGATCGCTATATCGGTTCTTGCGGATTAAATCTATTAAACCACCATAAAGCAGAATGTTACTATACATTATTATCAAAATATTGGAGACAAGGTTATGGAACAGAAGCCACCTTTTCACTCTTAAATTATGCTTTTCAAGAGCTAAAACTGAATAAAATTATTGCCTGTGTTAGCGAAAATAATCCGGCTTCTTGGCACGTTGCTGAAAAAGTAGGAATGCACTATGAGAAAATAATAGAGGCAAATCCGGAAAAGTATCGCGATCGCGGCAGGCAATATGCGATCCCTCGAGAGGAGTTCCTAAAAAATGCTGAGCGAGATAGTCTTGAAATTTCTCGATCGCGAAAACTAGAGTAATATAAATTTAGATCGCTGACTTGAGAAGCGATCGCTTTTTACCTTTTCGCGAAAAAAGGAACGAAATTACCGTGAAAATCCCTTTAAAATCTGCCTTTATTACCGCACTTTTAGCAGCAGCATTGTTAGGATGCGGACAATCCTCAGAAAATACGGATACGTCAACCTCAGAAGATAAAACCGGCGAAAAATTTATTGCCATTACCCAAATTGTCGAACATCCTGCTCTCGATGCAACCCGAGAAGGAGTTAAAGACGAATTAGAAGAAGCAGGATTAAAAGAAGGAGAGAGCTTAAAATGGCAGTGGGAAAGCGCCCAAGGAAATGCCAGCACCGCCGCACAAATTGCCAGTAAATTTGTTGGCGATAGTCCCGATGTTATTGTTGCGATCGCGACTCCTTCCGCGCAAGCTGCCGTTTCTGCATCCGAAGATATCCCCGTTATTTTCACTGCAGTTACGGATCCGGTGGGTGCAAAATTAGTAGAAACAATGGAAAAACCGGGAGGATTAGTAACAGGAGTCACCGATCTTTCTCCAATTGGCGAACAATTGGATTTAATCAAAGAAATCACACCAGAAGCTAAGCGCATTGGCGTACTTTATAACGCCGGGGAAGCTAATTCTGTTAGCTTGGTTGAATTGTTAAAGAAAGAAGCAGAATCTCGCAATTTAGAAGTTATTGAAGCTACTGCCGCACAATCAAGTAATGTAGCAACAGCAGCGCAAAGTTTGATCGGGAAAGCTGATGTCATTTATGTTCCCACGGATAATACGATCGTATCGGCTTTAGAGGCAGCAATTCAAGTCGCAACCGAGAATAAAATTCCGCTTTATGCCGGAGATACAGATTCCGTTGAACGCGGTGCGATCGCATCACTGAGTTTCAACTATTATGATGTTGGCAGACAAACGGGAAAAATTGTTCTTGAAGTGCTGGAAGGCAAAAATCCCGGTGAAATTGCCGTGCAATCTGTCGAGAAATTGCAATTATTTATCAATCTCAAAGCAGCAGAAGCAATGGGAGTGGAAATTCCTGAAAGCGTAAAATCTAGGGCTGAGAAAACGATTGAATGAGATAATAAAAATGCAGGTTGAATTTCTCAACCTGCATCAAAGACTTTAGAAAAACTGATTAAGCATTTCTTGATTAAATTTAGATGAGTATAATTGCTTTTTTCGGTGCAATTGAATTGGGTTTACTCTACGCTTTAGTGGGAATTGGCGTATATTTATCATTTCGCGTCTTAGATTTTCCCGATCTAACAGTTGATGGGAGTTTTCCGTTAGGAGGTGCCGTTGCGGCTACTTTAATTGCGAATGGGATCGATCCTTATTTGGCGACAGGACTGGCAATTTGTGCGGGAGGAATCGCAGGTTTAATTACAGCATTTCTCAATGTACAGTTTAAGATTTTGCACCTTCTCGCCAGCATTTTAACAGCGATCGCACTTTATTCGATTAATTTACGCATTATGGGTAAACCCAATGTTTCCTTATTGGGACAGTCTACCGCGATCGTGCCGTGGGAAAAACTCTTAAATTTTTGGCCGAGTTGGATTACAACCCCTATTATTTTATTGATTTTGGTATTATTGATTAAATTTTGTCTCGATTATTTTCTCAATTCGGAATTGGGTTTAGCAATGCGAGCAACGGGAGCTAATTCAACGATGGCAAAAGCTCAAGGAATTTATACCGATCGCATGATTCTTTTAGGGATGGCGATGAGTAACGCTTTGGTTGCTTTTGCCGGGGCTTTATTTGCTCAATTGTATGGTTTTGCTGATATTTCAATGGGAGTCGGTACGATTATTTTTGGTTTGGCTGCTGTCATTATTGGCGAGCGATTGATTGCCAATCGTAGCGTACAATGGGCAACATTGGGGACAATTTTAGGTGCGATCGCTTATCGCATTGCTGTTGCCTTTGCCTTGAATGCTGATTTCCTTGGTTTTCAAGCTCAAGATTTGAATTTAGTCACCGCAATTTTAGTAGGACTCGCTCTAATTTTTCCTAAATCTTTACCCAAGAAAAATTTATTTAAACTTCCGAAATAATAAATAATTATGATTAAAGTAGAAAGCATTCAAGTTAAATTTAATCCTGATACTCCCTTGGAGACGATAGCATTAAAAGAAATTAATTTAACGATTCCAGAAGGTCAATTTGTTACAGTTATCGGCAGTAATGGGGCTGGAAAATCGACATTATTAAATGTGTTGAGTGGGGATATTATTCCTCAACGAGGAATGGTGAAGATTGCCGATCGCGATGTGACTCGCTGGCAAACCGCAAAGCGATCGCAATGGGTTGCCAGAGTATTTCAAAACCCCTTAGCGGGGAGTTGTCCCGATCTAACCGTAGAAGAGAATTTAGCCTTAGCTTACCGTCGCGGGAAGGGAAGGTACTTGCAACCGGCTTTAAATCGTCGCTTGCGAGAAATGTTTCGGGAAAGATTGGCGAGTTTGGGACTGGGTTTAGAGAAAAGATTGCGCGATCGCATGGGATTATTATCGGGAGGTCAGCGTCAAGCTGTGAGTTTGCTCGCTTCTACTTTATCTTCTCACCAAATACTCTTACTTGACGAACATACCGCCGCACTCGACCCAAAAACGGCGGCTTATATTCTCCAATTAACCCGTCAAATTGTCGAAGAAAAAGGCCTAACAACGCTTATGGTGACTCATAGCATGGCACAGGCATTAGAATTAGGAACTCGCACTCTCATGCTACACGAAGGACGGATTATTTTTGATATTCAAGATAAAGCGCGATCGGGTTTAACTGTAGGAGATTTACTCGATCTATTTCATCAACAACAACAAGAAAACTTAGCGGATGATGCGTTACTTTTAGGGTAAAATGTAATTGTAAAAAAGTGTAGTAATATTCAATTCTATCTTGAAGTTATTAGGATTATGGAAAGGAGAAAATTGCTTGAAAATCAATAAACGCAAACCTATTCTTCATGGTATTCGTGTAATGCTCCGTCCTCTCGGAATCGATGATGCAGAAACCATGTTTCTTTCTTTGTCGGACGAGGAATCAATGCGTTTAACAGGAACACAGGATACTTTTACACTGGATGATGTAAAACAGCATTGTGAGAAAATTAAAAATGCTAGATATCGCCTTGATTATGCAATTATTGTTAACGATAAAATTATTGGTGAGATTGCTCTCAATGACATCGACTCGCGCAATCGATCGGCAAACTTTCGTATTGCAATTTGGGAAGCACGAAATCGAAATTGTGGTTTCGGGACTGAAGCGATACAACTTATTCTCAAACACGCATTTTTGACCCTCGAACTCAATCGTATTGAACTTGAAGTATATGCTTTCAATCCTAGGGCAAAACACGTTTATGAAAAACTGGGTTTTCAAGTGGAAGGGAGACGAAGACAGGCTTTGTGGTGGCAAGGAAAACCTATTGATGCGATCGTCATGGCGATACTTAAATATGAATATGAGCATATTGCTTTGAGTTGATAACCGATCGCATCGCATTTAAGGAGTCGGGATCGCAGTTTCTTTTTCGACATCCGATCGCAATATTTCTTCTTCTCTCAAGCTCGGCTCATTTTCGACCATATCTGTGACCCTTGGCACGAATAAAGCGGCAATAATTAAAAAGAAACCGCCAAAGACCACAGCCAATAAATGATTGGAATGTAAAAAGGTAGACATCACCCAACCCAAACCCAATGCTACGCAAATTTGCGGCACGACAATAAACACATTAAAGATGCCGATATAACTGCCCATTTTTTCCGTAGGCAGGGCATCTGCAAGGATAGAATAAGGCATGGAAAGAATGCTAGACCATGCCAAGCCCAACGCCATCGCACAGAAGAAAATCAAATAGCGATCGCGAATCCAAAATAAAGCAATTAATCCTATTCCTCCACACAATAAACAAAAAGCATGAACGAATTTGCGACTGGTCAAACGGGCAAAACGCGCTAAAAATAACGACGCGATCAAACAAACTGCATTGTAAACTGCAATAAAAATTCCCGCCCATTCAATCCCTTGGGTATAGAGTGGAGAAGTTTGGTCGGTTGCACCGAAAATTTGCCTCGCGATCGCCGGTGGTAAATATAAAAAGACGCAAAACATGCCCACCCAAGTAAAAAACTGCACCACGGCTAATTGGCGCATGGTTTCTGGCATCTGGATAATATTATGAATAAAGCCTTTCACCCCTGTTTCTTGATGTTCTTCTTGGCTTCGATCCTCCTCTAAAGACTCATTTTTCGTACTCATAGCCGTCCACAATACACAACTCAAATAAACGAATGCCCCGAGATAAAAAGAGAACTTAACGCTTAAAGGAATCGTTGCATTTTCTGAAGTATCTTCGATCAAACCGAGATGACTGAAAATCCACGGTGCTAATGCCCCAGCAACTGCCCCTAAACCAATAAAAAAGGCTTGCATGGTAAACCCGCGAGTACGCTGTTTTCCGGTGATGCGATCGCCGATAAATGCCCGTAGCGGTTCCACCGTACTATTAAAAGAAGTATCGAGAATCCACAGCATCCCCGCCGCCATCCACAAATTCCCCGAATTAGGCATTAAAATCAAAGCCAAGGAACTCAAAAGCGCTCCGGTGAGGAAAAAAGGTTTGCGGCGACCGAAAGGCGTTTGCGCGCGATCGCTGCAATAGCCAATAATGGGTTGTACGATTAACCCCGTAATCGGTCCCGCTAACCAAAGAATGGGAATTTGTTCGGGATCTGCCCCCAAATATTCATAAATGGCACTGGTATTGCTCATTTGTAAAGCCCAACCAAATTGCGTGCCAAAAAAGCCAAAGGTTAAATTCCAAATTTGCCAGAAATTTAGAGTTTGAGAGGTTGGATTTGAGGGTGTTTCTGATTCCATGCCGAGATTTCGCGTTTCATCCTGTCTCTCAGTTATAGGTCTAAATCGCAGAATTCTGCTTTTAATTCTCGTTCCATCAAGGCTTGGACGGCTTCTGGGGGGGTGATGCGACCCCGGAGAAGACGATGGACTTGACGGGAGATGGGAACGGGAATGGCTTCGCGATCGGCCAGTTTGACGAGAACATTGGCTGTATTGACCCCCTCCGCCGTCCCGACCAAATTCTCTAAAATTTCCTCGAGGGTTTGACCTTTAGCGAGACCGTAGCCGACCTGATAATTCCGCGACAGGGGACTATCGCAAGTCGCCAGTAAATCTCCCAAACCCGAGAGACCGAAAAACGTTTCCGAGTCAGCACCCAAGTGAGTTCCCACGCGAATCATTTCTGGTAGCGCTCGAGTCAACAAACCCGCTTTTGCATTTGTTCCTAACTTTAAGCCATCGCAAACTCCTGCCGCGATCGCCATGACATTCTTTAAGGTTCCTCCCAACTCGGTACCGATGGGGTCGGTATTGACGTAAACCCGAAAACTATCGCAGGCAAATAATTCTTGCACGATCTCTGCGGCTTGTTCGTTTTGACTGGCGACGACGGTGGCTGCCGGTAATTCCTGCATAATTTCTTTGGAAAGATTGGGTCCCGATAAAACGACGACGGGATGAGAGGGAAACGCCTCTTGCCAAATTTGCGATGGGGTATAGGTGGTTAAGGGATCTAACCCTTTGGTGGCAGTGACGAAGATCGTATCATCGGGAATGTCTAAGGATTGCAACTGTTCGACCACCGATCGCACCCCTTTCATGGAGACTGCACTGAGAATGACTTTCGCCCCCGCGATCGCCTCGGCCAAAGATTCCGAACTATGTCGCGACCACAGCCGCACGCGGTGATCGCTGCGTTCCGAGATATTCGCGAGAGCCGTTCCCCAAGCCCCTGCACCAATGACAGTTAAACGAGTGGGGCGATCGGGAGGAAAGGGATTAAAATCTTCTTGTTCTGGGGTTTCTATCTGGGTAGAAGCCTTGAAAACAACAGAGTTCGCAGCAGATTGATGAGTCATATAATTCTTTGAATTCAACAAGAACCGAATCCAAATAATTTTTCCTTTTGCCAGTAGGATTGACGATTGTTGCCAATAACATTACGATCGGGATTCGGGTGTTGAGATTGAGGATTGAAAGAGAGCAATCTCTATCAGTCTTGGCAATCGCAACACCTTCTTATGATAGCGAATTCTCTCAAATTCTTAAATTTAATTCCTCAGAATTGATAACAAAAACTCTTTTTCTTGAAAATTTCCCATGACGTATCGCAATCCCATCCCGACTGTTGATATCATTATCGAGTTAAGCGATCGCAGCGATCGCCCGATCGTTCTCATCGAACGACAAAATCCTCCCTATGGTTGGGCAATTCCGGGAGGATTTGTAGACTATGGAGAAACTGTAGAAACGGCAGCCATCCGAGAAGCAAAAGAAGAAATTAGTTTAGATGTAGAACTAATCGAACAATTTTATGTTTATTCTCATCCCGATCGCGACCCTCGCAAACATACCCTCAGTATTGTTTTTTTAGCCACGGCAACAGGAGAACCGAAAGCTGCAGATGATGCCAAGAATTTAGCTATTTTCCCGCAATGGGAAATCCCTAATAATCTCTGTTTCGACCACGAACAAATTCTCAAAGATTATTGGTACTATCGCAACTATGGCATGCGCCCTCGCATTTAATTCATCAGAATTTTTCGCCACCGACATTTTAATCCGGCTGCGATCGTTGGCGATTTTATGAATCTCACCGAGTTTAAAAACTCCGATCTCATTCTAAATTATCGATCTCATTCTAAATTATCGATCTCGTTCTAAATTATAAATGACTTTTTCCCAATACCAATTTTCCGAGCGTCCGGGATGGCGAGCTTTTTCAGACTCAATTAAACGTCGTGCCGCCGCTTCATCTCCATTGAGAATTCGGATAAGTTTTTTGTTTTGAGAGGAGATAGGATTATCTCTTTGTACTCTCTTAAGATCCTTGAGATCGATCGCCGGACGAGTACCAGCAAACCCGCCTCGTTGTCTTGTAGAATGTCGCTGGCGTTTTAACCAAAAATAGAAAAATAAGAAGATCGCAAGCGGCACGAGCAATAAAATTAGTAAGAAAAATACGTTCATCATGAGCCTTATCTTAGACTGCGATCGCTATTATCAGTGTACCAGATAACCGATCGCAAAGATTCAAGATTGAAGACAGAACATAAAAATTACAGAAATTTTGCAGAGTTGCCGGATTGAGCTATCTTGTTAAAGAAATCAATAATAAAATCATCTGTGACTTGTTCGGTCGAGCGTCCCTTTGGCGATCGCATCATCTTTAAACTTTCATCAGAATTTATTGTTAGTGATGAAGGATGCAACCGACAATAAAATTACCCTCAAATTCAAACTTCTGGTTTCTCTTCCTCAAACAAAAAACATCAAGAGGAATAAATAATGAAGCAAACTGCAAACAAACAAAGTAATTTATTGATTGTTGACGATACGCCAGCCAATCTCCGCTTGCTATCTACGATGCTAAGTGGAAAAGGATATAAAGTGCGTAGCGTTATGAATGGAAAAATGGCTATTAAAGCCGCACAAGCTAAACCTCCCGATCTAGTTTTATTAGATATTAATATGCCGCAAATGAACGGTTATGAAGTTTGTCGAAATTTGAAAACAGATGAAAGAACACGAGATATTCCTGTGATTTTTTTAAGTGCTTTAGATGATGTTTTAGATAAAGTCAAAGCCTTTCAAGTTGGCGGAGTAGATTATATTACCAAACCTTTTCATTTAGAAGAAGTCCTCATTCGCGTACAGAACCATATTGCCCTGAAAGATGCCAAACAAGAAATTGCTCGCAAATCGGAAGTCTTAGAAGCCTTTAGCAATAATCTCAAAGCATTGCATCGTTTGGATACAACAGACTATCAAGATTTTACAACGCGATTTGACGATTACTTAGCGACAGGATGTAAAATCCTCGGGTTTCCGACTGGAATTATCAGTCGCATTGAGGGCAATATTTATATGATTCAAGCCGTGCGATCGCCTTGGGATTTTCTCGCACAAGGTACAGAATTTACTTTACAAGATACTTATTGTTTGGCAACAATTAAAAACCGAGGGACGATTGCTTATGATAATGTTGCTGAAATTCCTGAATTAGCCGAGCATCCTTGTTATAAAGTGTCAAATTTACAATCCTATCTCGGTACGCCAATATGGGTCAATGGAGAAATTTATGGAACGCTGAATTTTGCCGCACAGGAAATTCGCTTGCAAAAATTTGAGGCACAAGAAAAAGAGATTATTGAATTAATAGCGCAGAGTTTGGGAAAAGCGATCGCGGCGGATCAAATTGAAGCGCAACGTCAAGCTGCGGTGAAAGCCTTGCGTGTCGAAAAACAAAAATCTGAGAATTTACTTTTAAATATTCTCCCGCAAAAGATTGCCAAACGACTCAAACAGGCACCGGAATCTATTGCTGAACAATTTGACGAAGCAACGATTTTATTTGCCGATATTGTCGGATTTACCCAACTTTCTACCCTTGTCAAACCTTTAGAATTGGTCAGTTTTCTCAATCAAATTTTTTCGGCTTTCGATAAATTAGCTTTAAAATGGGGAGTCGAGAAAATCAAAACCGTAGGAGATGCGTATATGTTAGCCGGTGGAATTCCCGTACAGCGAGAAGATCATATCGAAGCGATCGCAGATGCGGCTTTAGCCATGCAAGAAATCATTCAAAACTTTCAATTATCCTTAACGGAGTTGGAGGAAAAAAACGATCGCCAATTTCAAATTCGTATTGGCATTCATGTCGGTTCGGTGGTTGCAGGTGTATTGGGAACGAGTAAATTTTCTTACGATCTTTGGGGGGATACCGTTAATGTTGCTTCTCGTATGGAGTCTACCGGAGAACCGGGCAAAATTCAAGTCACCGAAATTGTTTATAATAAACTCAAAGATTGCTATCTTTTGGAAAAAAGAGGGCTAGTCGAAATAAAAGGTAAAGGAGGAATGGTAACATATTGGTTATTGGGAAAGAAAAATGAGTAACCAATAACTAATAACCCATAACCCATAATAAATTATGTTTTTTAGTATTGTTATTCCCACCTACAATCGCAAACTGATTTTAGAGAAATGTTTACAAGCATTGGAATCTCAAAACCTAATGCCTCATCATGCTATTGAAGATTATGAAATTGTGGTTGTTGATGATGGTTCAACTGATGGGACTTTAGATTGGTTGGCAACACAAAAACAAGAATTTCCTCATGTTATCACGCATTCCCAAGACCATCAAGGACCGGCAGCCGCCCGCAATTTAGGAGTAGAATGCGCCCGAGGCGATACAATTATTTTTATCGATAGCGATCTGGTCGTAACAGAGAATTTTTTACAGGCTCATTGCGATCGCTTATTACAAGGACAACGAGAATATAATAGCGATCGCGTTTTTACCTATGGTTGGGTGATTAATACCTGTAACTTTGAAAATCCGACTTCAGAATCTTATAAAATCACCGATTTTTCTGCCGCTTATTTCGCGACGGGAAATGTTGCGATCGCGAAAAAATGGCTACTACAAGCTGGGTTATTTGACACTGGCTTTCAACTCTACGGTTGGGAAGACTTAGAATTAGGAGTACGCTTAAAAAAACTCGATTTAAAGCTGCTGAAATGCCCGGAAGCAGTGGGATATCATTGGCATCCTGCTTTTAGTTTAAAACAAATTCCCAATCTGATCGAGAAAGAAATTCAGCGCGGACGCATGGGGGTCTTATTCTATCAAAAACATCCCACGTGGGAAGTCAGGATGATGATTCAAATGACGTGGATTCATCGTCTTTTATGGGGAATTCTTTCTTTAGGAGGATTGCTGAATGAAAAAACATTAGCACCTTTTTTACAATGGTTGATCGATCGCGGCAAACCTCAATTAGCTTTAGAAGTTGCTCGCATTTTCCTCAATTGGTATAATGTTAAAGGCGTTTATTCTGCTTATCAAGAAATAAATTAAGTTTTATCTTACTTTTTCTTTGATTTTTTCAACCATCCCAACACATCTCCCAAAGTTAATTTTAAATCTTTGACTAGATCGGGAACAGGTAATATTTGCTCCTCTTCATCTAATAATTTGGGTTGCTGTTTTGGAGGATAAATTAAAATCGAACGTGCAGAAGGATCGATCAACCAACCCATTTGACTACCATAATCAAGAGCGTGTAAAATTTTTCCTGTCACCTTCGTTTGGCTTTGATCTGGAGAAAGAATTTCTATGATTAAATCTGGTACATCATTGAAAATATTAGCAATCTCATCATTGTCATCGACAGGTATTTTATCCCATGCAAAAACCGTTACATCTGGAACGATCGCACGTCCCCCAAAAACACATCTTAATTCAGGAAAGGCTTGAGCGATTTCTGGTTCTTCTACTAATAGATTAATTGTTGTCACCAATTTAGCTTGAATTTTACTATGTTTCCCTTGCGGCATCGGTTTTCGCAGAATTTGACTATTAATATATTCGCTAGAGGGTTGAGTTTCAGGAAGTTTGAGAAACTCCTCTAAGGTTATTGCTTTGATAGATGCTTGTCTCATCACCATTCTCCTCAATGTGGTTTCTTTGATATTAGTCAAGCGATCGCATTACCTACTTCTCGATGATTTTCATGACTGGGTTATTTTAGCAAGCGATCGCAATAAAACTAAACATTAAAGCGGAATAACAAAACATCCCCTTCCTTAACAATATATTCTTTTCCTTCACTGCGAACTAAACCCTTTTCTTTAGCTGCATTCATAGAACCTAAAGTCACGAGATCTTTATAAGTCACCGTTTCAGCCCGAATGAAACCCCGTTCAAAATCCGTATGAATGACTCCGGCTGCTTGCGGTGCTGTCATCCCCGCAATAATCGTCCAAGCACGAGTTTCTTGTTCTCCTGTGGTTAAATATGTCCGCAATCCTAATAGAGCGTAAGTGGCTCGAATTAAAGATTTTAAGCCACCTTCTTCTACGCCTAAAGCCTCCAAAAAATCCTTACTTTCTTCTTCGGATAACTCAACCAATTCTGATTCAACTTGTGCCGAAACAATAACTACTTTGGCGTTTTCTTTAGCTGCGACTTTCTCAACTTCTTTGACCCAATCATTCCCCGTGGCAAGGTCATCCTCGGAAACATTCGTCGCATAGATAATCGGTTTTAGCGTCAACAAACCTAACTGTTTAATGGGTTCGAGTTCTTCTTCCGTTAGCTCAATTTGACGCGCCATTTTGCCAGCATCGAGGGCAGTTTGCAGCCGTTCTAAAACCGTCAATTCTTCTTGTGCATCTTTATTGGTTCGTGCTTGTTTTCGCACGCGATCGATCCGCTTTTCAACCTGAGATAAATCTGCTAAAGCTAATTCTAAATCGATCGTTTCAATATCTCGCACTGGATCCACAGAACCCGCAACGTGAATGATATCTTCACTATCAAAACAACGCACGACATGGACGATCGCATCAACTTCGCGAATATTGGCTAAAAATTGATTTCCCAACCCTTCGCCTTTACTCGCCCCTTTCACCAACCCAGCAATATCAACAAATTCAATGCGGGTAGGTACAATCTGTTTGGACTTGGAGAGTTTCGCCAACACCCCCAAGCGTTCGTCAGGTACCGCAACCACCCCCACATTGGGTTCAATGGTACAAAAGGGAAAATTCGCCGCATCTGCCTTAGCATTGGCGACGAGGGCGTTAAATAGGGTAGATTTGCCGACATTGGGCAATCCGACAATTCCGGCTCTGAGCATGGGATGCGATCGCTAAAATAATGTACCGATTCCCTACAATAACAGGGAATTGCCGAGAAAAGCCCAAGAAGACAAATTAACCCCCAAAACCGCCTAAAGACGACTGGGAAAAGCTCCCTGCCCCTTGACTCGCCCGTACAGCCGACTGAGAGAAGACTTGGAAGGCTTGACGAATCTCTGTTTCGCTCTTACCGGGGGTTAAAATCCACTCATCCCGAATGCCCATATTTTTAAAAACCTGACGAAAATCTGTGTGTTCGTCATCAATCCCCATCGCGGCAATTATGTGATTTTCTGCTCGTAACATATCTTCGACGATCGCACTCACATCCTTAGCTTGCGATCGCCGAGAATGTTCGTCGGCTCCATCGGTAATAATGAGGGTAATCGTCCGCACGGGAACGCCATTATCCTCAAATTCCTGCGCTTTTGCCAGCACTGTTCCCAGCAAAACCACAGTTTGATCGTAGAGGGGGGTACCTTGATTGGGGTTATAATTTTTAGGATTCATTCGCACTGCTTGCGAGAGAGGACAGTAGGGATACAGAACAAACCCATTGAGATAGCGAGTATGAATGAGGATGCTATCCTGTTGTTTTGTGGTGCCGAGGGCATCTAATACCGCATTATGTCCCCCTCGTACCGCTTGGGAATTGCCGCCAAAGCGAATCGAGCCGGAATCGTCTGGCATAATGGTAACGAGAACGACTTCACTCGCCGTCACATCATCTACATTGATTCCTAAACCCGCTTGAATTTCTGCACCGATATCCAGAACATTCAATGCTTGCATGGATGCGTTAGATAGCAATCCGTCATCTTGTGCGGATTGAAAAAGATTGTTGAGATCGGGTGTATTTTGACTCACGATCGTTCTCCTTATTTTGTTGTCAAGATTGTAGTTTTGTTAGTTGGTTTCGTGCCTGAAACCAACTTTTTTTTACTGTTCTTTGTTGACTTCACGCTGATTTAAATATGTAACCAACTCTGGCATTTTTTCTGCTGCTGTTCCTTGTAGAAGGGTGTAGTTTTCCGGTAGGGAAGTGGGGGGATCGGGATCGATAAAGTATTTTTGTGATACCTGCTGAAAATAATCCAATAAACTCGCTGCTGGGTAAACTTGCGCTGATGTTCCTACCCCAATAAAGAGTTCAACTACGGGTAAAATTTGATGAATTATCTGGTGAGGAAAATCGACAGCTTCTCCAAACCAAATGATATCGGGACGTAATTGTTTGCCACATTGAGGACAAAGATCGCCAAGTTTAATACTTTGAGTAATTTCGCTGCGATAATTGCATTTCCAAGCCGCATTTCTAGGAAAAACAGAGAGATGCCATTCACACTTTTCAGAGTTAATTTTTCCGTGTAAATGCAGAACATTTTTCACACCTGCTTGTTCGAGCAAAGTATCGATATTTTGGGTAATACAAAGCACGTCAAATTTTTCTTGCAGTTGCGCGATCGCATAATGTGCAGCATTGGGTTTGCAGTTTTGCATTTGCTCAAAACGCTGCCCATAAAACTCTAACACCAATGCTGGATCTTTCGCCCATCCTTCCGGGGAAGCCACATCTTCAATGCGATAATTATCCCACAATCCATTACTCCCACGAAAGGTGGGAATTCCACTTTCTGCCGAGAGTCCGGCACCGCTAAAAATGACAGCTTTTTTCATGGGGTTTGCGATCGCATTAATTTGCCGTATTAAAGATTTGGTTTGCAGTTAATTTAAGTTCGGGAAATGCAGAGGAAGCGATCGTTTCTTCGTCTCGAAATTGACTCACTTGATATTCTCCATCTACCAATAAATGGATCGAAATTGTGGGCGTTTTAGGAGAACCAATATATCGAGTCGCTGCCAATCCCAAATAGTCTACAATCCAATATTCTTGAATGCCCATTTCTTCATAATCTTGGAGTTTTTTGAGATAGTCATCCCGCCAATTGGTACTTGCTATTTCTACCAATAGCTTAACAGTTTTGCCATTGGCAACAGTAGAACGCTTTTCCCAGAGCTGTTCTTCATTCAAAGCAGTATCGTCTAAAACAATTACATCAGGTTTATAGCTCGATTTTGCACTAGGGGTCTTAACAAAACATCCACTCGGTATAAAAAGTGGTAGCTTTAAACGACGAACTTCTATGCCAAATTCAATTTGCAGAAATCCTGCTATTTTTTCGTGGGTTCCTGTAGGTTGCAATTCAACAATAACTCCTTCATGTAATTCGTAAATTCCATTTTCTGGATACCAATCCAGAAATTCTTCAAAGCTGAGGAGTTTAGGAAGTGCTTGGATCATGGGAAAATCTCCAACTTTCTTACAGTATAGTACATTTTAGCAATTTTACAAACTCAATCCCGGCCAAGTTTCTATTGCATCGGTGGATTTAACCAAGTGCATTCCGGCTTTAGCAAAGCGATCGAATGCCGCATCGGCTTGGTCGGTAAAATCAACAATTCCCGGTACGACAACTGGAGAAGTACAGTCTTCTAATAAGTAAACTTTCTGGGCCAAATCTGGGTCTTTTGCTTGAATTTCTGTGAGTAGATCGTCAATCGTCCAAGCCACACAATGACTCTTGGCTTGTCCGGCAATAATCACGGCATCAAAGTCCAATAATTTTTGGATAAAGCGAGCATTTTTCTGAGCAATGGGGCGACCGTCAGCACTTTCTAAGACTTCGGGACGCAACACAGAATAATTTTCCGTTAAAGGATTGCCGCCTTTAATTTCAAATCGCGTCTGACTATTGCGGGCAATATTATGGACAAATAAGGCTTCTTCAACTGCTGAAACTAACGCATGACCAATGCCACCTAACATAGAATGATACGGCCAAATCGTGAGCGGATATTTGCCATCATCGTCTAATTTTTGGACGTAGTGAAAGGCATGGTGTTGCAAGGCTAAATAATTCCCATTAACCAGACTGTAAGCAACAGCAGGATTAACCTTCCAAACCCCTTTCTGGACATCATTTAAGGTGATGCTTGTGGCGGCTGGAATGGGATGTTCTCCTGCATCATTTACCCAAAAGAAAGGATGGAAAATTTGCATAGTGGTATGGGTATCCATCGTGGGTGCAATTTCCGTAATAGTTCCTAAATTATGATAGATAAACTCGCATAAACGGCGATTATCATCGATCGCACCGGTTCCCGATCGCCCCCCGACAAATAGTTCAAAGTTAGGAATACAAAAGGTATTCTGCACGTCGATCGCCATCAAACAAATACGGGTTTTATCTTTGGCTGCGGGTTGAATATGCCAGCGTTTCCCCCAATCTTTCGCTTGTGCGGCGCGATCTTGATAGGGGACTCGCCAGACTTCGCCGACGGTTTTGGAGTCGAAGAAGGAAGGAAGGGGAAGTTGAGTAATGGTTTGCATCATGGGTGCATTTCCTTTTCGTGTAACTTCTACACCAAGTATAGTGTTGTTTTTACACAGTGTCAAGAGATTGAATTCCCGCGAGGCTGATTCTCTGCAATCGATCTCGCGGGAAATTCTCTGAATACGCGGATTTTAAGGGATCGCCTAGAAAGAAAAAGTTACGCGCACCGTCCCAATGACATCATCGTGATCGCTAAAATTCTGATTGGGATTAAACACGACTACGGCACCCGGAGTAATGGAAATATTGTCCGTGATGGGAAAGCGATAGAATCCTTCTAAATGCCAGATCGGATCCGTGCGGCCGCGATCGCGCACTAAACCGCTTGCCCGAATGCCTTTCATTGTTGGCTGCATCCCGGCATATAACGCCCAGACATCCCCTTCCTTAAAGAAATCTGGTAAAGCAATTCCTAAAGAATAAGACCAGATATCTGCATTACCTCGCTCGAGTAAAACAGCATTGGTATAGGTCATCGCCCCATTGACGATCAGACCATCGGTGATTCGCAGAGATATTTCTCCCCCGTAAGAATTTGTTGCCATGGGGATACCGCCATCATTATTATCTAATAACACCCAAGGATTATTGGCCGCATAACTACCCACTAATGCACTGAGTCCCCCCGTCCGCGATCGCCCTTCTGCATAGATAGGACTGCCTCCCGCGTGATAGCCGTGAATGTAGGTGAGTCCCACCGCAAGGCGATCGCTGACATTGACATTTAAACGCCCCATCGCGGCATAATCCCCATTAAATAACCCAGAACCCGCCCCGGGTGTTGCGGCATTACTCCCCGCAAAATATCCCAAAGTGATTGTACTGGGTCCGAGGAGGTTTTCAATGGGGGTAAAGCCAAAACTTAACGCCGCCCCAGACCCGCCGCCAATGCGGAAAATGGGGTTGCGCTGGCCGAATGTGGAGAGGGAACCATTACCCCCGTCAAAGTCCTCAAAATAGGGATTTAACGTGGGGGCAATATCGCTCCATTTTCCTCCCGTCGCCGCCACATAAGCCTGAGAATTGCCGGATTGAAAATAGTACCCCAACCAATCCACAAGGACATCATTACTCGACTCGCTGTCGGGAACGTTAAAGGTTTGGGTGGCCGCAAAAGAACTGGTATTGTTGAGAAAACTGAGAGAACCGCTACGATAAGCCTGCAAATTTCCTGCCCGCAAGCGCGTTACCAAGCGATCGCGCCCGGTAAAGCTGGTATTTAACGCCAAACGAACCCGATTGCCAAAAGCAGTCTCGCTGACTACAGTGAGAATATTATTCGTCACCGAACTGCCACCGTCAAAGTTATCGGTTAAAGCAAAGATCGCCTCTCCCGATAGTTTCGTGGTGGTAGAAAACTGATGCGCTTCGAGGAAAGCAACGCGACTTTCTAGGTTATCAACTCGCGTGCTGAGGGTTGCCAATTCTGTTTCAAATTCCTGTACGAGACGCTGAATCGCTTCTAAATCTTGGCGAGTGACAAAATCTACGGTAGAAGCGGCGATCAGGCGTTCGACTTGTTGAATGCAAGCATTTAAACCCGCCGCAAATTCATAACGAGTTAGGGTGCGATTTCCGCGATAGGTGCCATTGGGATAACCCTTGAGACAATCATAGCGTCGCACCAAGTCATCAAGCGCTTGAAACGCCCAATCACCGGGGGAAACATCCCGAAATTGTGAGGCTCCAAAACTGCCTTGTCCTATGGGTTCCCTGCTATATTGATTGATGCGATCGAGAAGGTTGGATGGTTCGGTAAAAGAGGTTAATGCTGCGGGGGTGTCGAGTTCAGTTTCTATTCTATTCTCCTGCACTAATTCCTCAACAGATGCGATCGCGGTTTCAGGAGAAGGAATCGTGACAATATTTTTGGTAATTTTAGCTTTATTTTCGATAACTTCATCGTTTATCTTTGCATTGTTGCGATCGCGAAGCGTCTCCAACGGAGAATCGCGCCTTAAATCTGCTTCTGTTAAAAACTCCGGCCAAGTTTCCGTAACTTCTTCTGTTTGTTTCGGCGATCGCAGTATATCCGCTTCTGTCAAAAATTCCGGCCAAGTTTCTTCTGTTTCAGTTTCTGCAATCTCCTCTACAAATACTTCTTCGCTTGTGGTGTCAATATTATCGTTTTCGCTGACGAGTAAGCGATCGGCGTTATCCCAATTTTGCGGGTGAGAGACTTCCTCTATTGCTAATGCAGTTAAATCGATTTTCTCATCGCGATCGCTTTCAGAAAAAAGCTCATTTGTCAAGACTTCTGACGGGGTGGAATCGGCAAGTTTTACAATTACTTTTTCGTTATTTTTTAAGGTTTCATCGTACAGTTCAATCTCGAGTTTATCAGGATCTTGTCCGATTTCCGGTTCGATCGCGATCGCGGCTGACGTTGATGCGAGAGTCAAAGCCATACCCAAAACCGCCGGATTCTTGAGTAATTGGAGTTTCCACAATTGCCGATTCATTAATCGTTACGCCTCGATAAACCACTTCTCGGTTATTGTAAGCCCTCTCGACGATTCGCGATCGTCGGTCAGAGGAGAGAAAAGCGATCGCGCACCGATCGTAGAGTGAGGAATTTTCTTATACTGGAAACAGAGAGAAAAAAGCGATCGCTATAACTAGACCTCTCCAGTATTAAAACATTTGGCCAGTCTAGCTTACAGGTCTTAATCTC